>CAZYYH010000015.1:0-26660 GCA_964651725.1 uncultured Halobacteriales archaeon
CGACGCGTGCGGCCGGGAGGTGCCGGTGGCGGGCGGCATCGCCAACTTCTGGACGTTCGACCACACGGAGACGGGCGGGCTGACGCTGGAACTCGCGGACGGCTCCGAGCACTTCCTCTGCTTCGCGTGCGTCGAGGCGCTTCCCGACGAGCCGACGGCCGACGACGTGGCGGTGCTCCGGGACGAGCGCCGGTCGGCCGAGGAGTGACGGCGGGGCGACGCAGGTGCGCGAACCCGGCGGCGGCCGCGTCGAGTGCGACGACGCGTCGCTGGCGATGGCCACGGCGGTGGCGTCCCGCCCGGCCCCCTTTAAGTGCTTCCTGCTCCAAGGGATTTAGATGACGGGAGTGTAGTCGTTCTCCGAGGTCGCTTCGACTCCGGAGCGACGGCTCCGTCCGGTGCCACGTCCGTGACGCGACGGCTCCGGAGGTCGAACTTTTAAGGCCACGTTCCCACTACCAGTGTAACGACCCGGCCGCGGCGACGCGGCGCGGACACCCCCACGATGTCATCCCTCCCGACGCGGTGGCGCGAGCGCACGAGACCCGAGGAGCGCGCTCTCGACCACCCGATGTTCCTGTCTCGACAGCCCGGCGACGGCGCGCTCTCCGTGCAGGACTGCTTCCACGACCGCCACGCGCCCAGCACCGGCTACGAGAGCGACGCCGCGACGATGGTCGGGAAGCCGAGCGAGCGCGACGGCCGCGCCGCGCGACTCCAGCGCGTCAACGAGGGGCGCGACCGCTCCGACGGCCGACACAGCGTGCGCGAGAGCCGGCGGGACAAGACCCGCATCGCGCAGGCGCTCTGCAACAGCCTCGACCTGCCCGCCGGCCAGCGCGACGAGGTGCTCGACTACATGGGCGAACTCGACCTCGACCGGTTCGGCAGCCAGAAGGCCATCCCGAAGGTCGCGCTCGCCGTCATCCGGCACGTCGTCGACACCCGGCGGTTCGAGGCGAACCCCTCGGACCCCGACCGCATAGGCGACGAGGCCGCGTTCCGCGACGCACTCGACGCCCTCGACATGGACAAGGGCGATTTGATGACCATCTCGCAGGTGTTCAAGGAGTGGCTCCGGGAGCGTAAATCGGAGGCGGAGAACCGGGGCGTCGGCTTCCCGGGGAGGGACCCGAACCTGCCGCGCGTGGAGTGAGTCGAGCGCTCCTCGGGAGTTCTGGACAGGTCGAGTGCTCTGCGCGATTTTTGCCGGGAGGGGCGCGCTGCTAGCCTTGCAAAATGGTGAAGTGGACAGCCGGCCTGCCGGAATCAGTTGGCCGTCCCCTCGTGACCACAGGATGGACGGCCAGGGACTTCGACGGGGCTGTCGGCCGAGGCGGAGCCAGGCCGGAAAGCCGCCACCCTGGCGGACTCGCAAAGGGCGAGCACTCTGCGGGAAGCGCGCAACGAGCCGCGCGACCGCAGAGTGCGAGGGCTTTGCAGCCTTAGTTGTAGCTAGCGACAGCCGAAACTCCGCAAAATGCGATACGACGAACTCCTAGCCCATCCGCAAAAACTGCGCGTGCAGCGTCCCGTCGACTTCCAGCACGTTCTCCTCGTCGACGAACCCCTCGTCGATGGCGAGTTCGACGCTCTCGGTGCCGACGAGGTTGGCGACCGAGGCCTTGCCGAGGCTGGCGACGACGGCGTCCGCGTCGGCGTCCTCGCTGTCGTCGCCGTCGTAGAACTCCTCCTCGACCGTCAGCGACACGTCGCCGTTCTCGAACGTGCGGCCGACGACGTCGCTGTCGCAGACGGTGACGAGCAGGCCCCGGTCGGTGCGGCGCTCCGTGACGATCATTCCTGGACCATGTCGGCTTCGGCGCGCTCCCGTATCTCCTCGGCGCGCTCGTGGGCCTCCTCGGCCTCCTCGACGCGGCCGAGACCCTCGAGCGCCCGCGCCTTCTCCTCGTAGACGCTCGCGTTCCGGAAGCCGAGCCGGAGCGCGTTGTCCAGGCATTCGAGGGCGTCCTCGTGGTGACCGCGCTCCACCCGGATGAACCCGAGGTTGTACCACGCCTGCGCGTGGCGCTGGTCCGCGCGGACGGCCTCCTCGGCGTGGTGGAACGCGTCCTCGTCCTCGCCGAACTCCCAGAGCGCGTACGCGAGGTTGGCGTGGGCGTCCGCCGCGAACTCGCCGTCCTCGTCGACGAACAGCGCCTCCCGGTGCGCGCCGATGGCGTCGTCCCACTCCTCGAGTTCGGCGTGCGCGACGCCCTTGTTCACCCACGCCTCCTGGCGCGTCGGGTCGTCGTCCGCGAACCGCGCCGCGCGCTCGAACGCCTCCGTCGCCTGCTCGAAGCGGTTGATGCCCATGTAGTTCAGGCCCACGTCCAGGAGCGCGTCCGCGTCCACGTCCTCGGACGCGACCTGTCGCTCGTCGAGCGTGTCCGCCAGCACGCGCGAATCCACGGGGTCGATCTCGCCCGGATCGACCGCGAGTTCCGGCGGGTCGAGGTCGAACGCCTCGTACGGCTCGTCGAACCCTTGCCCCTCCGAGAAGTGATGGCGGCGCTCGGGTTCCTCGTCGTCGCTCATGGACGGGGGTTCGAGGTCAGCGGGGTTAAGGGCTACGTACGAGGGTGAGCGTTCGAACTGGTCGGCGACGGCAGGGTGACTCGTCCTTCGACGGTGACCTGGCGACTCGAAAGCCTCGCGCTTCCGTGTTCCCACCCGGCGATGGTCGGTCGGCAACGGCACGCCCGGAGTTCGAACGAGCCGCCGGGGGCTTCCGGACGTAGTGGCGGCTACGGCTCGAGGAGCAGTCGAGCCGGTACCGGCGGCCGTCCCGCCGACCACCCGAGCCTTGAAACCCGCTGCCGTCCAACGCACCGGGTATGCGACTGTTCGTGAGCGTGGACCTGGACGACGATCTGTCTGAGGAGGTGGCGGCGGTGCAAGAGGAGTTCCGGGGGGCGGAGGGCCTCGACTTCACGGACCCGGAGCAGGCCCACGTGACGCTGAAGTTCCTGGGGGAGACGCCGAAGAATCGGGCGCAGTCGGTGACGCGGGAGCTGCGGCGCGCGGTGCAGGCGGCGGGCGTGGAGCCGTTCTCGGCGACGTTCGGCGGGCTCGGCGTGTTCCCGCATCTCGGCTACATCCGGGTGCTGTGGCTCGGCGTCGAGGAGGGCGGCGAGGAGCTGACGCGGCTTCACGAGGCGGTGGAGCGCCGGACGGTGGAGCTGGGGTTCGACGCGGAGGACCACGGGTTCACGCCCCACGCGACGCTCGCGCGGATGCAGCACGCGGGCGGGAAGGAGCTGGTACAGGAAGGCGTCGAGAGTCTCGATCCGACGGTCGGGTCGATGGAGGTGACGGAGGTGCGGTTGACGGAGAGCGCGCTGACGGACGACGGCCCCGAGTACTCGACGGTCGCGGCCGTGGAGCTGTAGGCGGACTGATCGAGCGGTCGACGAGCCGATACACCACGTGATTAGGCAACGTGTTTCTACGGACTGGACGCGCTAGAACCGGCAAATGGCGCTCGTTGCGGAGTTCGTCACCCCTACGGAAGCGTTCGCGGCAGGCCGTGCGTTCGCGGATTGCCCCGCCAACGTGCTCGAACTCGAGCGGGTCGTACCGACCGACGACGCCGTCGTCCCGTTCCTGTGGGCGTGGGGCGACGACCTCGACGCGTACGAGACGCGGCTCGCGGAGGAGATCGGAGGCGACTGCGTGCACCGGCTCGTGGACGCCGACGGCGGCCGGCTCTACCGGATAGAGTGGATCGACGGACGGTCGGGCGAGATACTGGAGCTGTTCGAGTACGAGTTCACGCTCCTCTCCGGCGTCTGCACGGACGACGGCTGGACGTTCGAGATCCGGTTTCCGTCGAGCGACGCGGCCGCGGCGTTCCGCCAGGAACTCGCGGCGTCCAGCATCTCTTACGACCTCACGAAGGTCACGAAAGGGGGGGCGGGCGTGACGGGGCGCTCGTACGGACTCACGTCCGAGCAGCAGGAGATACTGGCGGTCGCCGCCGAGGAGGGGTACTTCGAGGAGCCGCGGCAGGCGACGCTCGCGGACGTCGCCGCGGAACTCGGCATCTCGGTGTCGGCGGCGTCCGGTCGCCTCCGGCGGGCGCACGGCGCGCTCGTGGGGAACACGGTGCTCGACGACCTGCCGGCCGAGGGCTCCGCCAGCGTCGGTCCACACGACGCGCCGCCTTAAACGTCCGGAACTGTTTGGAGGAACCACTAACCCGCTCGGCCCCTTCTCTACGGCTGCCGGCGGCGGACGTTCGGTACCTGCTTTCCAACCGCGGAACGCCCCACCCCCTTTCCCTGACCACGTACCGAGCGGCCGTCGAAGCGACGCCGGGTGCGTCCCGGCATCCGGTCGACGCCCTTCGATGGCGTCTCGCCCCGGGATTCGCCGAGCGTTTCTTGTCGGCTGCGCCCCACGTCCCCGTATGGAGTTCGAAGTATCCGACGTGGATCACGTCGCCATCAGGGTGTCGGACGTGGAGGCTGCGCTCGCGTTCTATCACGACGTGCTCGGGCTGCCGGTGCGCGACCGCGACCTGTTCGAGGCGGGCGAGCTGCCGTTCGTCGCGGTGGCGGCGGGCGGCCGCCACCTCCACCTCGTGCCGACGGACGAGGAATTCGACGTGGACGGCGAGCACGTCTGCCTCCTCCTCCGGTCGAACGACACCGACAGCCGCGAGGCGATGGACCGGCTGCTCGCGGACCTCCGCGACGCCGGCGTCGAGGTGGAGGACGGCGAGCCGCGCGAGCGCCTCGGCGCGTACGGCCGCGACTGGGCGGCGTACGTGCGCGACCCGGACGGCCGACGAGTGGAGCTGAAGCTGCACTGACCGGAGTGCGGCGGCGGTCGGCACCGTACGGACAGCCCGACCGACGACGGCTTCCGTGGCGCTCGCGTCGTGCGCGAGGAGCCGACGCTTAGATAGCCGGCGGCTACGTCGGCAATCATACCCGATGTTCGTGGAAACCAGGGGGCAAGAATAAGCACATCTGCGATCGAGAACCGGGTAGCAGTGAGAGTACTGGACACGACGCTACGAGAGGGAGAACAGCGGATGAACCAGTCGTACTCGGTCGAGCAGAAGGTCGCCGCCGCCGAAGGGCTCGACGACCTTGGCGTCGACTTCGTACAGATCGGGTTCCCGATCGCCGACGACGGGACCGCGGCAGCCTGCGCCGAACTCGATATATCGGCTAAATCGACTGGTATCGCCCGGGCGCTCGAACGCGACATCGACGCCGCGGCCGACGCGGGCGTCGACGTTATCGAGGTCAGCGCGCCCACCAGCGACGTCCAGCGGAGCAAACTGCTCGACGTATCGCGCGACGAACTCCTGCACACCATCCAGACCGCACTCGACCACGCCCGGGACACCGGCGCGGAGGTCCACTTCGGCGCGATGGATGGGTTCCGGACTGATCCGGCATTCATAGACGAACTGCTATCGGCCGTCGACGCCGAGTTCTTCGGAATCGCAGACACCGTCGGCGTCCGCACTCCCGACGAAGTAGCGGAGTTCCTGGCGCAGATCGACCGAGATCTCTCGACCGTCTCCGTCCACTTCCACGACGACCTCGGCGTCGCAACCGCGAACGCGCTCGTCGCCAAGCAGCACGGCGTCGGCAAGGTGGACGTGTCGCTCGGAGGAATCGGGGAACGCGTCGGGAACGTCCCCCTCGAGGAGCTGGTCGTCGCCGCCGCGCTCGGCGACGGCGGCGGGCTCGAGCAGATAGACGAGGCGAACCTCGTCCCGAAGGTGAAACGCGTTCTCGCCCAACTCGACGAGGACGTCCCGCCGGAAAAGCCCGTCCTCGGGGAGACCGCCTACCGTCACGAGTCCGGGATGCACACCGCGTCCATGCTGGACGAACCCAGCACCTTCGAGCCCTTCGACCCCGCACGGTTCGGCGGAACGCGCCAGCTCCGCTTCGGGCCGGCGAGCGGAACGGGTGCGGCTCGACGCCTCCTGGAGCGGGCGAACGTGGAGCCGACGCGGGACAGGGTTGACGAGTTCCTCGACGTCCTCCACGGGCTGAACGAACACGTCGCGCTCGACGAGGCAGTCGAGCTGGCGACAGAGGAGTTCCCCGGCTAGATCACGCCCTCGGACTCCAGCCGCTCGATCTCGTCCTGACCGTAGCCGAACTCGGCGAGCGTCTCCGCCGTGTGCTCGCCGAGTTCCGGGGGATCGGCGGGGACGGCGCGGTCGAATCCGCTCGAGAGCAGCGGGCTCCCCGGGGCGTCCGCGGTCCTCGGGGTTTCCCCGGCCATGGTTATCTCCGACAGCATTCCCGTCTCCCGGAGATGCCGGTCCTGGGCGACCTCGACGGTGTCGTTCACCGGCGCTATCGGGACGTTGCAGTCCTCTAGAACGTCGAGTAGCTCCGCTCTGTCGTAGCGCTGGAAGCGTCGACGGACCAGCTCGTTCACCTCGTCGGCGTTCGCCGCCCGCTGCTCGTTCGTGGCGAATCTATCGGCGTCATCCACGCCCAGCGCGGCGGCGAACTCCGCCCAGTGGCGGTCCGACGTGACTCCGACGAACACCCACTTGTCGTCACCTGTCTGGAACACGTCGTACGGTGCCCACTGGGACTGGCCGCCGCCGCCGAGCGGCTCCTTCGCTTCCCCGAACGCCTGGCTGTGCATGATGGTGCCGCCCATCAGCGTGACGGCACCCTCGAATATCGGTGCGGTTACCTTCTGGCCCTCGCCGGTCGTCTCCCGCTGGAACAACGCACCGAGGACGCCCATCGCCCCGTAGAACGACGCGGTCTTGTCCGCCACGTTCGTCCCGGCCCGCGCGGGCGGATGGTCCGGGTAGCCGGTCGTGCTCATCAGCCCGGACATCGCTTCCGCGACGGGGTCGAGCGCCGGCCGGTCCTCATAGGGGCCCGGATTGAACCCCTTGATGGAGCAGTAGACGAGCCGTTCGTTGACCTCCTTCAGCGACTCGTAGTCGACGCCGAGGCGGGCGGTCGTCCCCGGAGCGAAGTTCTCGACGACCACGTCCGCGTCCGCCGCCATATCGAGGAACACCTCGCGGCCGTCGTCGTCCTTCAGGTCGAGCGCGACGCTCTTCTTGTTCCTGTTCACGAAGCTGAAGATGCTGTCCCCGAAGTCGCTACTCCCGCGGAGCGCGTCGCCGTGTTCGGGGTGCTCTATCTTGACGACGTCCGCCCCGAGATCGGCGAGCAACAGCGAGCAGAACGGACCTGCGACGATGTGCCCGAGTTCGAGAACTGTTATCCCTGCCAGCGGCGAGTTCGACGTGTTCACGATGGTAGCCTCCAGTGGATACAGCTACCCTGAAAGCCATCATAAGGCTGCCGTACGGATTCGCCACGAGACGTTCGAGAAGAATTACCGGACGGCGTGGGGCGAACGGTGCGATTACCGCGCGCCGACGTCGTTCTCGAGTACGCCCACGCCCTCGATCTCGACCTCGACGCGGTCGCCCGGCGACAGCGAGCCGACGCCGGCGGGCGTCCCCGTCGTGATGACGTCTCCCGGTTCGAGCGTGACGAACGTCGTCACCTCCTCGACGAGTTCCTCGACGCCGAAGAGGAGGTCGTCGATGGACGACCGCTGGCGGGTTTCGCCGTTGACGCGTAGCTGAACGATGGCGTCGTCCGGCAGGTGGTCCGGCTCCGCGACCGCCGGACCGACGGGCGTGGCGCCGTCGAACGCCTTCCCCCGGAACAGGTCGAGGGAGTCGCCCGCGAGCTGGTCGTCCCGGTTCGAGACGTCGTTCACGCACGTGTACCCGGCGATCACGTCCGTCGCGTCGTCCCGGTCCACGTCCCTGCACTGTTCGCCGATGACGACCCCCAGCTCGGCCTCGTGCTCTATCGTGTCCTTGTCCGGCAACAGCTCCACCGTGTCCCGATGGCCCGCGACGGAGTTCGGCGGGATCGCGAAGAGCAGCGGGCGGTCGGGAACCGCGAGGTCGTACTCCTCCGCGTGGTCGGCGTAGTTGAGGCCGACGCCGACGACCTTCGACGGCGTGGTCGGGGGAAGGATCTCCACGTCCTCTACGGCGTACTCCCGCCCGCCGAAGGCGACGGTGTCGCCGCGCCACTCGCCGACCCTCGTCGACCCCGACGGGTCGCGGAACCGGGCGCGTCTCATCGGCTCTCCCCCCTGAGTTCCGCGGTCCGGTCCTCGTCGACGTCGCCGTCCTCGGTCACTACCACCCCGTACTCCTCTCTGGCCTCCTCGCGGGCGATGTACCCGTCTCGCACGTCCGCTCTCACGCGCTCCACGTCGCGGGCGAACGGGTCGCCGTAGCCACCGCCCCCGCCCGTCCGGACGATCACGCTCGCCCCCTCCGCGACGTCCTCGTTCATGTAGCTGTGGTGGTACTCCGTCGCGTCCCCGTCCGGGGAGCGCATCGTGTTGCGGGCGGGCGTTCCCTCGGTCCCGCCGAACAGCCCCCAGGCCGGCATCTTGACCCTGTCAATCTCGCCGTTGTTGAACGCGTCCTCGAGCAGCGTGTACTCCTTGGCGACCCCGAACCCGCCGCGATACCGGCCGGCACCGGCGCTCCCCTCCCTGAACTCGTAGCGTTCGACCCGGATGGGATACGAGGACTCCGTGACCTCCGACGGGGTGTCCTGGAGGTCGCCGGCGAACATCCCGAGTGACGTGACGCCGTCCTCGTCCGGCCGGCCGCCCCAGCCGACCTGGAGGATGTCGGACGACACGAACTGGGAGCCGTCGTCGGAGTCGGCCCCGTAGAAGAACCCCGCGCCGTACCCCATTCCGGAGTTCCCGGCGGCGACCTTGTCGGGAATCGCCGGGGCGAGCGCCCTGAAGATGGTGTCGATGACCGTCGGGAACGGCCAGCTCCAGGACCCCATCGCCGCGGGCGGTTCGGCGCTCAGGATCGTGCCCGGGGGAAGCTCGATGCTCAGCGGCTCGAAGCAGCCCTCGTCCGGCAGTCGCCGGGGAGTGGTGAGCGCCTTGAACGCGATCTGGATCGGGACGACGGTGTTCGAGTTGAGCGGTCCCTTCACCTGGTCGGCGAGGTCGCTCAGGTCGACGTGCATCCGGTCCCCGTCGACCTCGACCGCGACCTCGATCGGGACGGTCTCGTCGTGGTCGTAGCCGTTCGTGTCGAGCATCGACTCGGCCGTGTACACGCCGTCCGGCATCTCGGCGACCGCGTCGGCGGCGAGCTGGGCCGACTGACGCCACTGCTCCTCGACGCAGTCGATGACGGTCTCCAGGCTGTACTCGTCGAGGAGGCTGGAGAACCGCTGTTCGCCGATCCGGCACGCGCCGACCTGGGCACGCAGGTCGCCGAGGCTGATGTCGGGCTGGCGGAGGTTCTCCCGGATCAACCGGAGCACGTCCTCGACGGGCTCGCCCTCGCGGTACACCTTCACGCTCCGGACCTGGAGGCCCTCCTGGACGGCTTCGGTCGTTCCGAACACCGGCCGGTTCGCCGTGATACCGCCGATGTCGCTCCAGTGCGCTCGCGTACCGGCGAACGCCACCAGCTCCCCCTCGTGGAAGATCGGGGAGTACACGAGGACGTTGTTGGCGTGCTGCCCGGAGTAGTACTGGGCGTTCATCACCACCACGTCCCCGGGATCGAAGCCGTCCTCGCCGTAGACGTCGAGTCCGTCGACGGTGTCCTCCCCGATGTCGGAGAAGTGGGTCGGGAGACCGCCCTGGTTGTAGCCGAGCACCCGTCCGTCGAGATCGACGAGCGCGGCACACCGGTCTTTGACGTCCGTGATCATCGGGCTGTACGCCGACCGCTCCAGGACCGTCGCCATCTCGTTCGCGTAGCTCGTCAGCTTGTTCCACACCACTTCCGTCGTGATCGGGTCGACCGAACGCTCACTCATCCGCGCCCACCTCGATTAGGATGGTCCCCGGCTCGGTGAGTGACGCCACGTCCCCCGGCTGCACCAGCACCGTCGACGACGCATCCTCGACGATTGCCGGGCCGCTGACGCCGTCGCGTCGAGCGAGCGACGACCGCGAGTGGATCGGCGTCTCCCGCCACTCGCCGTCGAACAACACGTCTCGCGTCGACCGCTCCCCGCCCTCGTCGAGCGTCTCGCGGAACGTGCCGTCGACGTCGGGTTTCGACAGGTGACCGCGAGCCACCACCTCCACGCTCTGCAGGTGGATCGGCTCCGACTCCGTCGAGAACCCGTACAGCTCCTCGTGGCGGCCGTGGAACCGCGACTCGATGTCCGCCACGTCCTCCTCGTCTATCTCCGTCCCCGTCTCGATGGTCACGTAGTGGCTCTGCCCCTCGTAGCAGAGTTCCATCCGGTGGCCGATCTCGTACTGGTCGTCGCGCAACCCCTCCTCGTCGAGTAGCGCGCGCAGGTTCGACTCGATGTGCGCCACCTCCGCGTTTATCTCGCCGGGCGGCGTCGCCGAGAGTGGCCGGTCGATGGTCCGTATCTGCTCGTGGCGGACATCGCTCATCAGCATGCCGAACGCCGAGAAGTTAGCGGGCAGCACCGGCACGACGACGTGCGGGACGTTGAGGCGGCCCGCGATAGTCGCCGCGTGCAACGGCCCGGCTCCGCCCGACGCGACCAGCGACAGGTCTCGCGGGTCCTGGCCGCTTTCGACCGTCTGTTCCCTGAGCAGCAGCGCCATCTGGTTGTCCGCTATCTCCAGGATCCCCTCGGCGGCCTCCTGCACCGACAGCCCGAGCGGCGACGCGATCTCCTCGGCTATCGCCTCCCGCGCCGCCTCGACGTTCAGCTGCATCTCCCCGCCGAGGAACGCGCCCGGGTCGATCCGCCCGAGTACGACGTGGGCGTCCGTCACCGTCGGCTCGGTGCCGCCGCGGCCGTAGCACACCGGCCCCGGCTCCGCACCCGCGCTCTTCGGCCCGACCTTCAGTCCACCGCCCTCGCCGATGTACGCGATGCTTCCGCCGCCCGCGCCGATCTCCTTGATGTCTATCGACGGCAGCAGGGACGGGAACTCGCGCTCGCCGCCGATGAAGTACGGTCGCGTCGTCGTCGGCTCGTGGTCCTCGATCAGGCTCGCTTTCGCCGTCGTCCCACCCATGTCGAACGACACGACTGGGTCGAGGTCGAGATGCTCCGCCAACACCGCGCTCCCGACGATACCCGCCGACGGCCCGGACTCCACGAGTGCGAGCGGCTGCTCCTGGACGATGCTCGCGGCCATCGAGCCGCCGTTCGACTGCAGGAACAGCAGCTCGCCGTCGAACGCCAGCGACGAGAGGAACGACTCGAGTTCGTCGACGTACCGCGAGATCAGCGGCCGCACGTACGCGTTCATCACCGTCGTCGACGTGCGCTCGAACTCCCGCCACTCCCGCACCAGGTCACTCGAGGTCGTCACGTAGACGTCGTCGTGCGCGCCCTCGATAATCTCGGCCGTCCGGTCCTCGTGACTCGGGTCCAGATAGCTGTTGAGGTAGCAGACCGCGATGCTCTCGACGCCCTGCTCGACGAGTTCGGCCGCCGCGTCGGCCACCGCGTCCTCGTCGAGCGGCCGTAGCTCCTCGCCGTGACCGTCGATCCGACCCGGAACGCCGAGGCGGCGGCGGCGCGGCACGTACGGGTCGGGCTTCGAGAACATCATGTTAAACGGCTCGTCGCGCCCGCCGCGACCGAGTTCGTACACGTCGCGGAACCCCTCCGTGGTGAGCAGTCCCGTCGTCGCGCCGTCGCGCTCGATGAGTGCGTTTATCACCGCAGTAGTGCCGTGGAATATGTAATCGACGCCCGAGAGGTCGTCCTCGATCACCTTCTCGACGGCGTTCCGAACTCCCTCGTGCATGTTGTCCGGCGTGGTCGGTGCCTTGGCCCGCCGGACGTCGCCGTCGATACTGTACACGACGTCAGTGAACGTTCCGCCGATATCGACGCCTAGTACAGCATCCGTGCTGCCAGTCTCCATACTCTGGTAGAAAAAGCGACGGGACTTATATCTTGGCCGGCGTTACCACCCATAATAACAGTTAGATAATATTTGTGTATCCCCGGGATGTGACGCGGTCAGACGAGAAAGTGATTGATTTTCTATTAATTCCCGATATGGGTTTCGGAAGTTGTGCGGGAAAGTGAACGACGAGGCGATACTGCCGGCTGGCTCGGCTATCAGCAGCGATCTCACGGTCCGAAAGCGTCACCGCGTCTCGACGGGGCCGGCCCACATCGGGATAGTGCAGCCGACCGTCGCGGGATTCACTGCGGTCGCCCTCCCCACCATCGGCCTAACACCTCATCTACGCAACTGGGCAAGTGTTATGGATGTAATATTATATTGGTTGGAGGCGTGTATGAGGCGAGTTAGTAAATTTCAGATAGATTTGATAACCCCTGTCTAATAAGATATAAATACCGAGGGGAGGATGATGGGACTGCACCATGATAACAGAGGCCACAACCGAGAGGGGCTCCGCGAGCGAGAAACGCCAGGGAGGAGCAGTATGACCGGGTATCCGCCGTTCGGCCAGGACGCCATCGTAAGCATAGGCCTCCTCACGTTCGTGATAATAGGAATCCTGTGCATGTACATCTACACGGCCGACCTGCACTTCGGCGAGGAGAGCGAGGTCGTGGACGGTAGTCGTTCGGACGTGAAAGAAGACGGGGCCAGGACGGCCAAAAGAGGGAACTGAACGATGGTAGCTAGCGGGTCCGTCTGGCTACAGACCGCCACCGGAATCCTCATCGTCGCGTTCCTCGCTATCGGCCTGTACGGCTTCCGGGAGACGAACACGGCAGCGGACTACGACGTCGCCGACCGGAGCGCACCCGCACTGCTGGTGGCGGGAACCGTGATCGCCAGCTTCCTCAGCGCGAGCACGTTCGTCGGAGCGACGGGAGCAGGCTACAGTCTCGGGTTCGGCTTCATACTGGCGGTGATCACCACCGTCACGCTCGGGCTGCTGGTGCTCGCGGTCGGGTTCGCCGGGCCGATTCGAGCGCTAGCGGAAGTCACGCTTCCGGACTTCATCGGTCAACGATACGACTCGACGGCGTTACAGGGAGCAGCCGGCCTGATTGTGTTCTTCATCGTCACTATCTACGCTGGCGGCGCCCTCATCGGCCTCACCGAGATACTATCGCAACTCCTCGGAGTGGGGTACGAGACGGCGCTGTTCGTCGTCACCGGAATCATCATCGTCTACACTGTTCTCGGCGGCATGACGTCGGTCGTTCACACCGACGGACTGCAGCTGATCATCATGTTCGTCGGTGCAGTGCTCATCCTACCGGCGGCCGCCAGCACTGTCGGCTGGCAGACGGGCGTGAACACCATCAGCGGGATGGGGTGGTTCACGTGGAACGGGCCACAGGACGCCGTCACCAGCTCGATGATCGTCGATCAGCTGGTCATCTGGACGTTCGGGACGACGGCCCTGCCGTTCCTATTCAACCGGCCCTTCGTCGCGAAGTCGAAGAAGGACGCAGTCAAAGGAATCGCGCTGGGCGGTGTCGCGTTCATGTTCATCGGGTTCGCCATCTCGCTGGCGGTCGGGTTCGTTCACGTCACGGGAGTGGCCCTGGAAACGCCGGACCAGGCCTACCCGTACATGGCGATGAACATGGTTCCAGCCGTCATCGGCATCACGGCGTTGATGGGTATCATGGCGGCCGGAATCTCCTCCTCTGACACCCAGCTGATGACCGCGTCGCTCGCCGTCTACCGGGACCTCTACCAGAAGGCGCTCGGACGGGAGCTATCGGACAGACAATCGATCCTGTTCGCGCGCGCACTCGTAGCTACGCTCGGGCTGCTCATCTTCGCGCTCGCGTACGTTCGGCCCGCACAGATCTTCTTCATCGTGGCGTTCGCGGTCGGCTGGTCCGCGACGACGTTCTTCCCGGCCATCGCGGGCGGGATCTACTGGGACGGAGGGACGAGACTCGGCGCGGCTGCGAGTATCGCCGTCGGGTTCGCTCTCCTGCCGATCTTCCAGGTCGCCCAGATCGCGTTCCCGTTCATCATCAGCAAGACGCTGGTCGCCCTGGTCGCCTCGGCGGTCGTGTACGTGGGAGTCAGCCTCCTGGACGACAGCCCGTCGGAGGCGGCGCTGGCTGCCTACGAGGAACTCAAGGGCGGAAGGCTGATTTTCAGGGACGTGTACTGAGGAGAGGGACTCGTCCACGACGTCTCTCTTCGGGCTGTGGCCCGGACCCGGTCGTGGCCGTTGTGCTTCGGCCGGCCACGACGGTAGTTCGACGCCGACGGGTGGAGTTCTCCCGCCGCCGGCACCGGTGCGACGGTTCAGCCGGGCGGGCGAGGCGGGAGGCCACGTTCGGTCATCGCGTCATCCCCGATCCACCGATTTGTTTGAATTCAATAACAGCAGCGATAATGTAGTTCGAGAAATAATTGTTCACCGGATTTAGGCGATGTACGCGCCCCAAAAATACGTTGGATATATTGTTTGTTCCGCAAGTTTCAAACGGATTGTAGACGATGGGTCAGATTAGCAGAAATGAAACTGGTGTACCACAGCTTGACGTCGCTCGACAGTTCGGAGGAGTACGCCGGATACGCCGACACCCTCGAGCGACATCTCGACGAGGTATCGCGCGAGGAGACCGAGTTCGAACTCATGGGGACCACCACGACCGCGGGGATAGGGGACTACAGGGCCACCTCCTCGCTCGCGGGGTCCGAGGTGGCCAGGAATCTGATGAGTTTGTACCGCCGGGACGACGTCGACGGGGTGGCCGTGGGCAACACCATCGACCCCGGCCTCCAGGAGGCCCGGTCCATCCTGTCGATTCCGGTGGCCGGCCTCTTCGAATCGGCGATACTCGCTGCACACATGATCGCGGAGCGGTTCATGGTCATAGCCGCGAACGACAACACCGCGTCGTTCCTCCGGGACAACCTCCGCGCCTACGGCCTGGACGAGCGCGTCGTCGGGGTCTACGGGCCCGAGATGAAGATCGACGAGGCCGCTCGCGCGTTCACGGACGAGGACCTGCGCGGGGAGTACGCCGAGGAGTTCGGGCAGCTAGTGAAAAGAGGGGTGGACGAGGGAGCGGGCCTAGTGGTCCCCGGCGGCGGGCTCGAGTACGCGCTACTCAAGGAGACGGACATCGGAAACAGTCTACACGGAGTGCCCATCTTGGACCAGATCGCGGTGCTCGTGAAGATGACCGAGATGCTGGTGGACCTGTACGGGATGGACGCGATCAGCACCAGCCGCAGGTGCAAGTACAGGACGCCTCCGGAGGACGAGATCGAGGAGGTCCTGGCCGCCTACGGGATATAGCACGCCGTACGTTTCGTCCACGTGGGATGGGGCGAGGACGGCCGGCGCAGCAGTCGGACCCGACACCCGTACTCCTCGCTCCGCGCTCTCGTCGTCCGCCGGCCGCTCGTCTACGGAGCAGTCCTGTGGGATATAACAACTTCCCAACTACTCAGGGGTTTTCAGTATGGCGCTTCATCCGGCTTCTATCGAGGGCTGGGCCACGAAGCACGATTGCTTTCCCGGATTCATGACCTATAATTGACCAGTAGTCTTAACTCACAGGTTACGCAATAACAGCCGAGACACGACCATGAAGCTAGCGTACCACAGCCTCACCTCCCTCGACCAGTCCGACGAGTGGATGCCGTACTACGAGTCCCTCAGAGACCACCTCGATGAGGTGTCCCGTCCCGACACCGAGTTCGAACTCATGGGCGTCTCCCGCGGCGTCGGCGACACCTACTACTCGTTCGCCACGCTCGAGATCGCGGAGGCCACCAGGAACCTCCTGGAGCTGTACTACCGCGACGACATCGACGGCATCGCCATCGGCAACACCTTCGACCCGGGACTGCGACCCGCCCGGGAGATACTCTCCATCCCCGTGATGGGGCTGTTCGAGACGGCCGTCCTGACGGCGCACACGCTCGCCGAGCAGTTCGCGGTCGTCGCCGTCAACGACAAGGTAGCCACCATGCTCCGGAACAAGCTCCGCGAGTACGAACTCGGCGACAGGGTCGTCGGCGTCTACGGTCCGGACTACGAACTCGACTTCCTCGCCGACGCGTTCCGCGACCCGGAACCACGCGCGGAGTTCGTCGACGCGTACGGCGACCTCGTCGCGGAGAGCGTCGACGACGGCGCGGAACTCGTCGTGCCCGGCGGCGGTCTCGCACCCGAACTCCTCCGCGTCGAGGGCGTGAGCGAACTCCACGGCGTGCCGATAATGGACAAGATAGCGGTGCTGGTGAAGCGGACCGAGACGATGGTCGACCTCTTCGAGTACGGTGCGGTCTCGACGAGCAAGAAACGCATGTACCGTCCGCCCGAAGACGGCCAGCTCGACGAGTTCATGTCCGTGTACGACATCTGATTTCGGGGCCCGCACCACCCTTCTTCAGGTGCGGGTGGCGAAAGAATCCGATTGGAGCCGCGTCAGTAGACGTCCTTCAGGTAGAGCCGGCCCGCCTTGAGGCGACGGTAGGCCTCGATGGCGTCGTCGGACGGCGTCGAGGAGTCGAGCAGGCTCACGCCGACGTAGACGATGGACGCCGCCAGCAGCGTCACGAACGTCTTGCTGAGGAGGACGGGGATGGTGACGCCCGTCACCTGGAACACCGGCAGCAGGACGAATCCGACGACGGCGCTGGCGATGGCGCCGTTGGCGGTTCCCTTGTTCCAGTACACGCCGCCGGCGATGGCCGGGAAGAACGACGTCGCGGACCAGCCGACCGCGAACGCCACGATGAAGAAGATCTGACCGGGCCGTGCATACGCCAGGACGAATATCGCGACGCCGAGGAGCAACACCATGACGCGGGCGAACTTGATGGAGCCGGCGTCGTCCAGGTCGTTACCGAGCGCTCGCTGGTAGAGGTCCCGGTATATCGTCTGGGCCGCGGTGATGAGCTGTGTGTCGGCCGACGACAGGCCGGCCGCGATGATACCCAGCAGGGCAGTGACGCCGATGAACGCGGGCACCATGTTGAGTGCGACGAACGGGTACGCGCGCTCGGGGTTGTCCAAGCTCGTCTGCGTGGCCGCGAAGCCGACCGCCAGCGAGATGGCCAGCGAGATGATGAACCAGGCGATCACGCCGAGCATTATCCCCTTCACGGCGTCCTCCTTCGACTTCGCGACGAAGGGGCGGGTGAACAGGAACGGGAGCGCTACGCTGCCGAACAGCCAGATGACCGTCTGATCGAACAGCAGCGTGGGAGTGATCGCCCCGCCGCCGTTCCAGGTGAACCAGTTCATCTCGTTCAGCTGCGTTATGCCCTCGCTCCAGCCGACGCCGCTAGCGGCCGCAGGGAGGATGAGGATCGCCGCGAAGAACATGATGATCAGCTGTAGCCCGTCGGTGTGGATCACGGACGTCATGCCGCCGAGGAGCGTGTAGCCGATTATCACCGCGGAGATGACCATCACAGCCGTCTCGTAGGAGGTGCCCAGCAGACTCGACGCGACCTCGGAGAGACCGATGACGGCACCGCCGGCGTAAACTGTGACGATGAAGAATATCATCAGGCCGGACAGCCCCTGGAGCGTCCGGGAGTCGTACCGCCGGCCCAGGAAGTCGGGGAGGGTGACCTCGCCGAGCGACCGGATGGGGCCGGCGAACCCGATTCCGAGCAGAACCAGGCCGAGTCCGGTGATGAGGACGATGGCCGCGAACCCGAACCCGAGCTGGTAGGTGGTGCCGGTGAAGCCGACGAACGTGCTCGCGCTGAGATAGCTCGCGATGAGGGTTCCCGCGACGAGGAGTTTCGGTGCGCTCCGGTCCGCGACGTCGTAGTCCGCTGCCGTGTTCGTCTCCCGGAAGCCGTACAGGCCGATCACGAAGAACGCCAGGATGAGCGCCCCGAACGCCGCCTGGAGTAACGGGGAGCCCTCGTTCACCATCGTCAGTCACCTCCCTCGACGTTGTGGTCCTCGACGCTCCCGTCGGACCGGTCGTCGGCGGTCGTCTCGGCGGGACCGGATCCGAACTCCAGGTCGGTCACGTAGATGTAGACGCAGTATGCGGAAACTATCAATATTAGCAGCAAATCTACTGTAAGTACTATGTCTTGTCCGAACGGTGGGTAGCCCGTCATGGCTCTCCCTCGACGGTCGTCCTCCGGGAAGGAGTGATTCTGTCCCTCATGACTCAGGCCAACGATTCGTCCCATCCCACATATATCTTATTGGGGCTCGGTACGTGGCAGTCGTTCGACAGAGGGGTACTCACGCGACGCGAAATTTATTCAGGATATCCAATATTTAGACAGTCACGTATCTAACTTGTCTAAGTCGTCGACGAGTTCTCGGACGTGGCTGTCCGGCGACACGCCCTCGTAGATTCGCTCGATGTGGCGGTCCTCGTCGAGCAGGAACGTGTTCCGCGACGCAATCGCCTCCAGTTCGCCATCGATCTCGGTCTCGGCGAACGAATCGTACTCCCTGGCAACCTCGCCGGAGGTGTCGCTCAGCAGGCGGAACGGCAGGTCGTGCTTCTCCTTGAACGCCCGAATCTCGTCCGGCGTATCGAGACTCACCCCGAGCACCGTCACGTCCCGGTTCTCGAACTGGTTCCACGAGTCCCGGAACGAACACGCCTCCCTCGTGCACCCAGGAGTGTCAGCTTTCGGGTAGAAGTAGAGTATTACTTGGCTACCGGACAGATCTGACAGTCGTACGGGGTTCCGGTCCTGGTCAAGCAGCTCGAAATCGGGGGCAAGTTCCCCTTCTCGTACCATAGCAGAGCTACCGAGCGCCGCCACAAAAGATTTCGGGGAAGTGTAATTGTCACCGCTATATTGACGGACGTGATGGTAATTCAACGTATTCAGGTGCGACGACCGGCGGTCGAGTGGACCGGCCACCGCGTCCGGACCACGCGCAAAGCAACATCATTTTATGCCCGGCCGCGGTAGTTCCCTTCACTATGAGCAAGAAGTCGAAGGCCAAGAAGAAGCGACTGGCGAAGCTGGAGCGCCAGAACAGCAGGGTTCCCGCGTGGGTCATGATGAAGACGGACATGGAGGTCCAGCGCAACCCGAAGCGACGCAACTGGCGGCGGAACGACACCGACGAGTAAGCCATGAGCGCGAGTGATTTCGAGGAGCGCATCGTCACGGTGCCGCTCCGGAGCGTGAAGGCGGGGGCGAAGCAGGAGCGCGCGGAGAAGGCGATGTCGGTCGTCCGCGAGCACCTCGCACGGAACTTCAAGGTCGACGAGGACCAAGTGACGCTGTCGCCGTCGATCAACGAGGCGGTGTGGGGTCGGGGGAGCCGGAACCCGCCGAGCAAGATCCGCATCCGGGCGGCTCGCTTCGACGAGGAGGGCGAGCGCGTCGTGGAGGCGGAGTACGCCGACGAGTAGGGGTTTCGTGCTCCGCACTGCCTTCTTCGGATCGCCGTACGTCGGCGTGTTCGCGCGCGCCACCGACGAGTGTCTGCTGGTGCGGCCGGACGTCGAGGACGACCTCCTGGACGATCTTCGGGACGAACTCGACGTGTCGGCGGTGCCGACGACGGTCGGCGGGTCGTCGACGGTCGGCGCGCTCGTCGCCGGGAACTCGAACGGCCTGCTGGTGAGCGACCGGGCGACCGACCGCGAGCGCGACCGCATCGCGGACGCGGTGGACGTGTCGGTCGGTGCGCTTCCCGGCCGCGTCAACGCGGCGGGGAACGTGGTGCTGGCGAACGACAGCGGCGCGTTCGTCCACCCGGACCTGTCGCGCGACGCCGTGCAGTCGGTCGAGGACGCGCTCGACGTGTCCGTGGAGCGCGGGCGGGTCGCGGGCGTGAACACCGTCGGGACGGCGGCGGTGGCGACGAATCGGGGCGTGCTCTGCCACCCGAAGGCGACCGACGACGAACTCGACGCGCTGGAGAACGCACTCGACGTGCGCGCGGACATCGGCACGGTGAACTACGGCGCGCCGCTCGTCGGGTCGGGCCTCGTGGCGAACGACAACGGCTACGTCGTCGGCGGGGAGACGACGGGACCGGAACTCGGGCGCATCGAGGACGCGCTCGGCTACATCGAATAAGGAAACGCAGTTCTACCGCACTTTGGTGCCAGGTTCGCTGTCGCCGTGCGTGGTGAGGAGGTCGGCGTCCTCCCCCGCGGCGAGCACCATGCCGTCGCTCTCGACGCCGAACAGCTCCGCCTGCTCCAGGTTGGCGACGACGACGACTTTCGTACCGGGAAGCGCGTCGAGGTCGTGGAGCTGCTTGATACCGGCGACGATCTGCCGGACCTCGTGCCCGACGTCCACTTCCAGCCGTGCGAGGTCGTCCGCACCCTCGATACCCTCGGCCGACTCGATGCGGCCGACCCGGAGGTCGAGGTCCTGGAACTCGTCGAAGCCGATGCGGTCCGTCTCGAGGGGTTCGAAGTCGGTGGTGTCGTCGGTCACGGTCTGCTCCTCCTGCGCGTCGGTGTCGGCCTCGGAGTCGTCCGCCGCGCTCGCCTCGCCCGTAATCGCGGCCTCGATGCTCGCCTCCAGCGTTTCGTTGAGTTCGGCGACGCGGTCGTCGTCTATCTTCTCGAAGAGTTCCTCGGGTTCGCCGAACTCGGCGGGCGGCGACTCGGAGGCGGCGTCGAGGGTGGCGTCGGTCACGTCGCCGTCCTCGCCAAGCTGGCTCCATATCTCCCCGCTCTTCTCGGGCGTGAACGGCGCGAGCAGCACGGCGACGGCCTTCACGATCTGGACGCAGTCGCGGATGACCTGCGCCGCCCGCTCGGGATCGTCCTCGGTGAGCTTCCACGGCTCGTTCTGCTGGATGTACTCGTTGCCGAAGCGCGCGAGCGTCACCGCGGCCTCGCCCGCGGCCTTGAGTTCGTACTCGTTGACGGCGCGGCCGAACTCCTCGACGGCGTCCTCGATCTGGCGCTCGACGCGGTCGGAGACCTCGGCAGCGTGGGACGAAGTCCCACGGGCTTCCGGGCCCTGCCCGGAAACGCCGGGCGTGCCGTCCCAGTTGCGCTCCGCGAACAGCAGCGACCGGTAGACGAAGTTGCCCACGTCGTCCGCGAGGTCGCTGTTCACGCGCTCGGCGAACCCCTCCCACGAGAAGTCGATGTCCTCCTGGAGACTACCCGTGGTGGTGAGGTAGTATCGGAGGAGGTCGGGGTGGAACCCCTCGTCGAGATACTCGTCGGCCCACACTGCCCGGTTGCGGCTGGTGGAGAACCCCTTGCCGTCGAGGGTCATGAAGCCGTGCGCGAGCACCGCGCGCGGCTCGGAGTAGCCCGCGCCGTGGAGCATCGACGGCCAGAACACGGTGTGGTGCTGGATGATGTCGCGGCCGATGACGTGGATGATCTCGCCGCCGGACTCGCTCCGCTCGTCCGGCGAGCCTCCGCTCGCGTCGCTCGCGGGGACGCCTTCGTCCTTCCAGACCGCCTCCCAGTCGTACTCGTCGGGGCCGACGCGCTCGCTGTACTGCTTCGTGGACGCGACGTACTCGACCGGGGCGTCCACCCAGACGTAGAGCACGAGGTCGTCGGCGTCTTCGCCAGGGTAGTCGATCCCCCAGTCGAGGTCGCGCGTGATGCACCAGTCCTGGAGTTCGCCCTCGATCCACTCCTTCGGCTGGTTAATGGCGTTCGAGGTGCCTTCGAGCCGGTCGATGAACCCCTGGAGGTACTCCTGGAAGTCGGAGAGGCGGAGGAACCGGTGCGGCCGGGTGCGGTACTCCGCGGGGTTGCCTGTCTCGACGCTCACCGGGTCCTCGATCTCGCCGGGTTCGAGGTGGCGACCGCAGCCCTCGTCGCACTCGTCGCCGCGGGCGTGCGCGCCGCAGTACGGGCACGTCCCCTCGACGTACCGGTCGGGGAGCGGCATGTCGAGTTCGGGGTCCCACGCCACCTGTATCTCCCGCTCGTAGATGTGGCCGCCCTCGTCGAGCGCGCGAACGATCTCCTGCGTGAGTTCCGTGTTCGTCTCGTCGTGCGTGTGGCCGTAGTTGTCGAACTCGACGCCGAACTTCGGGAACGTCTCCTCGTACTGCTCGTGCCACCGTAGCGCGAACGTCTCGGGGTCCGTCCCCTCCTTCCGCGCGTTCACCGCGACGGGCGTCCCGTGCATGTCGGAGCCGGAGACGTACGCGGTCTCCTGGCCGAGCTTCCGGAGCGCCCGCGCGTAGGCGTCCCCGCTCACGTACCCCCGCATGTGGCCGACGTGGAGGTCGCCGTTCGCGTACGGCAGCCCGCACGTCACTACCGCGGGGTTCTCGGTGGGGTAGTCCTCGGTGCTCATGCTGTACTCTCTCCGTCTCGCGGGTGTAAATCCCGCGGATTTCGCGTGCGCGTCATGCTCGTTGGGTCGTCACCGCGGTCGGTCGGCTGGCGGGGCGAGGTCAGCGACACCGGGTTTCGCGGCCACGCGGCACCGTATGACCGGTCGAGAAGCGTGTGGTCCACCCGGCGCAGCTACGGCTGCATTCGCATAGGAAGAGTGCGACTGGCGGGTGGACGGCGCGAGTGCACGCGAGCCGGTAGTTCGGCGGCGGGCAAAAGTGCTTCGACGACGCGTCGGACGGCGTTCGGCGATCCGGGGCCGATCGGTCGTCGCCGGAGAACCGCCGGTTCCGGCCGCGTTCGGCCCTCCGCGACGATCCACGCGAGATCCGTGAGCCGGCTGACGGGCATAGACGAGCGTAAATCCCTTCCTATCGTTAACACCCGATGATCCGAACATCTACAAGTTTTATATTGGATAAAAATAGATTTGGAGCGGTATGGCAACAAATGGCATTCGCGGATACTGGCAGCGGTACCGGTCGGTCCCGATCGTCTACCGAATCGGCGCGGCGTTCGTGCTCGGCTCGCTGTTCGGGCTGCTCGTCGGCGGGCCGGCGACGCAGCTCCAGCCGCTCGGCGATCTGTTCGTCCGACTGCTGAGCATGCTCATCATCCCCATCGTGGTGTTCACGCTGGTGATGGGGGCACGTCGGCTCACCCCGAGCAATCTCGGGAAGATCGGCGGACAGGTCGTAGTGCTGTACGCGATAACGTCCGCCATCGCCGTCGGCGTAGGGCTGGCCGTCGCGAACCTCATCGACCCCGGAAGCGGACTGGAACTCGGCGACGCCGAGGCACAGACCGCGGAAGCACCCGACATCGTCGAGGTGTTCCTCAACATCGTTCCGACGAACCCCATCGGCGCGATGGCGAACGGGGACGTGCTCCCCACCATCTTCTTCGCCGTCGTGTTCGGACTGGCGCTCGCGCTGGTCGAGCAGACGACCGACAGCGAGGACATCCGCAACGGCGTCGAAGGGTTCTACGACCTCGCGGAGGCCGGGGCCGAGGCGATGTTCAAGGTCGTCTGGGGCGTGATGGAGTACGGCGTCATCGGCGTGTTCGCGCTGATGGCGACCGTGTTCGGCGAGGCCGGCGTGGACGCCATCGTGCCGTTCGCGCTCCTCATCGTCGCGCTCGCGGTGGCGGTGACGCTCCACATCGCGGTCGTCCACCTCGGCGGCATCGTCGCGCTGCTCGTCGGCCAGTCGCCGACCGGCTTCCTCCGGGGTGCACGCGACGCGCTGATCACGGCGCTCAGCATCCGCTCGTCCAGCGGGACGCTCCCCGTGACGATGTCGAACGCGGACGACAACCTCCGGGTCGAGGAGGAGGTGTACAGCTTCTCGCTCCCGCTCGGCGCGACCATCAACATGGACGGCACCGCGCTGTATCAGGGCGTCGCGGCCATCTTCGCGGCGAACCTCGTCGGCGTCCAGCTCGGGCTCGCGGAGCAGTTCACCGTCGTCGCCGTCGCGGTACTCGCGAGCGTCGGCGCGGCCGGCGTCCCCGGCACGGGCCTCATCATGCTCACGCTGGTACTGACCCAGCTCGGCCTCCCGCTGGAGGTCGTCGGCTTCGTCGCCGGCGTCGACCCCATCCTCGACCGGATGCGGACGATGACGAACATCAGCGGCGACCTCGCGGTGACGACGCTCGTCGCCAAGTGGAACGACGCCGTGGACTTCACTGGCGGGACGTGGGTTCCCGGCGGCGAGGGGGTCGCGCCCGCGGACGATTAGTGCGAGGCGCGAACGCAGTGAGCGCCTCGGAAACGCGAGCGGCGTAGCCGCAAGCCGCGAGGGCTCGCTCACTTCGTTCGCTCGCCCTCGCACTTCGCGAACGACGACCGAAGGGAGTCGCAAGCGGCGAGTGAAACGAGCCGCGCGGCCGAACGCCGACGCCACGATTTATCGTGTCGGCTACCGGATTTCTACCGTCATGCCGGTCAGCCAGTGCAACGGGGCGGACCTCTACTACGAGGAGTACGGGGAGGGAGTGCCGATACTGTTCCTCCACGGGGCGTGGGCGGGACTCAGGTTCTTCGAATCGCAGTTATCGGGCCTCTCGGACGGGTACCGGACGGTCGCACTCGATTTCCGGGGGCACGGCCGGTCCGAGAAGACGGAGGCGGGGCACACGCTCCCGCAGTACGCCCGGGACGTCGAAGCGTTCCTCGACGACCGGGGTCTGGACGGCGTCGTCGTGGTCGGGTGGTCGCTCGGCGCGCACGTGTCGTGGGAGTACGTCGACCGGTTCGGCACGGGCCGGATCCGGGCGCTGGTGGACGTCGACATGGAGCCGGCACCCGTCTCGTGGGAGGACGACGAGCACGGCACCTACGACCCGGGACGGATCGGGGACATCCACACCGCCATCCAGTCGGACCACTGGAGCTTCGCCGAGCGAGTGATGGAGCAGGTGCTCAAGGACCCGCCGTCGCCGGAACTCCGGACCCTGATGTTCGACGAGATGACCCGGTGTCCGCCGCCGGTCAAGAGCGCGATCATCGTGGACGCGACGGTGCGCGAGTACCGCGACGTGCTCCCCGAGATCGACGTGCCGACGCTCGTGTGCGCGGGCGCGGACGAGAAGTGGCGGACCGTCGCAGCCGTCGAGGACGCCGCCGAGTCGATCCCGGACGCCCGGTTCGAGCTGTTCGAGGAGAGCGGTCACGACCTCACCGTCGAGGAGCCGGAGCGCTTCAATCGCGTCCTGCGCGAGTTCGTCGAGTCGGTGTAGCAGGGTGGCTGGAGCGCGGTCGCGCCCGAGCGGAACCGGGCCGGCCGTCGCCCGCCCGTCAGCGCATCACCGAGTAGGAAGACTCTTCCGACTCGCTCCCGGACTCGAAGGTATGAGTCTTGGAGGCGGCGGTCCCGGCCAGCAGAAGCTTCAGGAGCTATCGGAGCAGATACAGGCGCTCGAAGAGGAGAAAGAGCAGGTGCGCGGGGAGATCGAGGGGCTCCAGGCGGAGAAGTCGGATATCGACGAGGCCATCGAGGGCCTCGAGACGCTGGAGACGGGGTCGACGGTGCAGGTGCCCCTCGGCGGCGGCGCGTACCTCCGCGCGAGCGTCGAGGACATCGACGAGGTCATCGTGGAACTCGGCGGCGGCTACGCGGCCGAGCAGACCCAGGGCGACGCGACGGACGTGCTGGAGCGCAAGAAGGAGAACCTCGACGACCGCATCGACGACCTCCAGTCGGAGGTCGCGGAGATCGAGACGGAGAGCCAGCAGTTAGAGCAGGAGGCCCAGCAGGCCCAACAGCAGATGCTCCAGCAGCAGATGCAACAGCAGGGCGGCGAGCAGGGCGGGCAGCCGGACGAGTGAGATGTTCGACGGGCTGAAGGACAAGCTCGGGCGCTTCCGCGACGACGTCGAGGAGACGGCCGAGGAGAAGGCGGAGGCGGCCGAGGACGCCGAGGCCGACGCGGCGGACGCCGAGGAGGCGGAGGCAGTCGAGGCCGAAGGCGAAGCGGCCGACGCCGAGGAGACGGCCGGCCCGGCGGACGACACGGCCGAAGCCGGCGTAGAGCCGGAGACCGAACCCGGCGAGACCGCCGAGAGCGGAGCGGCGGCCGAAGGCGAACCGGCCGGGGACGAGAACGCGGAGAGTGCAGCGGCCGAAGACGAGGACGCGACGGACGACGGCGGCGCGGGCTTCGGCCGGAAGCTGAAGTCGGCAGCGCGCGGCCAGGTCGTCATCGAGGAGGAGGACCTCGAGGACCCGCTGTGGGACCTGGAGATGGCGCTGCTGGAGAGCGACGTGGAGATGAGCGTCGCGGACGAGATACTCGACGGCATCCGCGAGGAACTCGTCGGGGAGACGAAGAGCTTCCGCGAGTCGACGGGCGGCGTCGTCGAGGAGGCGCTCCGCGACGCGCTGCTCAACGTCATCTCGGTCGGTCAGTTCGACTTCGAGGAGCGCGTCGCCGAGGCCGACAAGCCGCTCGTCATCATCTTCACGGGCGTGAACGGCGTCGGGAAGACGACGACCATCGCCAAGCTGGCGACGTACCTCGAAGAGCTGGGCTACTCGACGGTGCTGGCGAACGGCGACACCTACCGGGCGGGCGCGAACGAGCAGCTCCAGGAGCACGCCGACGCGCTCGGCAAGAAGCTCATCAGTCACGAGCAGGGCGGCGATCCCGCCGCCGTCATCTACGACGGCGTGGAGTACGCGGACGCCCACGACGTCGACGTGGTGCTCGGCGACACCGCGGGCCGGCTCCACACCTCGAACGATCTGATGGCACAGCTGGAGAAGATCGGGCGCGTCGTCGACCCCGACGTGACCATCTTCGTGGACGAGGCGGTGGCGGGCCAGGACGCCGTGAACCGGGCGCGCGAGTTCGACGACGCGGTCGCCATCGACGGCACCATCCTCACGAAGGCGGACGCCGACTCCCAGGGCGGCGCGGCCATCT
>CAZYYH010000016.1:0-25187 GCA_964651725.1 uncultured Halobacteriales archaeon
ACCTCACCGAGGACGACAGCGAGTTCCGGTCGTTCTGGGACCGCTACCGCTCCGCGGACGAGAGCGCACCCGGCGCGGACTGACGGCGGCCCACAGAATCGGCGTCGTCCGTCCCTTTATCCGTCTGCTACGCCGCGTAGCGCGCGCATACCAAAGGGACCCACTGGCGAAGCCACGCGCATGGACGGCGGCTGGAACCGGTTCACGTCCGACGAGGCCGGCGCGACCGAGGTCATCGGCGTGGTCCTGCTGGTGGCGGTGACCGTGGTGCTGGCGTCGACGGCGGCACCCGCCCTGATGAGCTACACGGACACCATGACGACGTACCCGTCGGCGACGTTCGCGTTCGATCAGTCGGACTGCGAGAAGACCGAGCTGCGGGTCACGCACGTCGCCGGGGACGCCGTCGACGCCTCGAACCTCTACTTGCGTTCGCCCGACGTCCACCTCTCCGGAAGCTGGGCCGACCCCCACGGCTACGCGGTCCACGGCGCGGGCGACGGCACCATAGCGGCCGGCGACGCGGCGGTGATCTGCGCGAAGGGTCTCGACGACGCCACGGTGCGCGTCGTCTGGGAGTCCGAGAAGGGCAAGTCGGTCGTGCTCGCCACCTGGCGGGCGTCGTAGTCGGCGTTCCTCGCGCCCGTGCCGTCGAATCCGTCTCGACCGGCTTCTTTATCCCGGGGCGGGGTGAAGCGACGGGCGATGACGGACCTGGACGCGGCGGTGGGCGACGCGGCGGTCCGCGAGCGCCTCCGGCTGCGGCGCGGCGGCACCGTCGCCGTGACCGACGACGAACTCCTGGTCGGGGTCGACGACGAGGTGACGCGCGTCGCGCTCGACGAGGTCGCGGAGGTCACCTACGAGGAGTTCGACTGGTTCCTCGGCGTGCTGAGCGTCGCGCTCGTCGTCTGGGGCCTGCTCTCGACGCGGCGGTCGGTGCCGCTCGGCCTCGCGTTCGCGGCGTTCGGCGCGGGCAGCCTCTACTGGACGTACCGCAAGCGCGGCAAGGCGAAGATACGAGTGGTGAACCGCCCGAAGCCGCTGACGGTGTTCCCGGCGGATTCCGCGGCGTTCACGGACGCGATGGAGGTCGCGATCGCCGAGGAGTGATCGGCGTGCTCCACCTCACTCGTTCGGCCCGCGACGAGATACTCGCTCACGCCCGGAGCGGCACGCCGGAGGAGGTGTGCGGCGTGCTCGCGGGCGAGCGCGCGGCGGGCGGCGGCGGCACGCGAGACGACCGCGTCCGCGCCGTTCGCCGGACCGCGAACGCCGCCGCCGACCCCCGCACCCGCTACCGCATCGACCCCGAGGACCTCCTCGCGGCCGTCGACGCCGTCGATGCCGGCGGTCGCGACGTGGTGGGGTTCTACCACTCCCACCCCCGAGGCCCGCTCGCGCCGAGCGCCGTCGACGCCGACCGCGCGGCGTGGACGGGCTACGTCTACCTCGTCGTCTCGCTCGGCGGCGACGAGCCGGAACTCGGCGCGTGGCGGTGGACGGGAGCGGCGTTCGAGCGGGAGGCGGTCCGGGTGGTCGACGGCGGAGGAGTCCCTCGTCGCGGCGACGACCCGGAACGCTGATGCCGCGCCGCCCACCACGCCACGGCGTAGATGGTCCCCACGACGCGCAGACGCCTCCTCCACGCGACGGCCGCCGGGCTGTCGGCGCTCGCCGGCTGCGGCGGCTCGACCCGCGACGACGAGCCGAGGCCGACGGAGCGACAGCCGGCGAACGCCGAACGGAACCCGGGGACGCACGTGCTCCGGCGCGCGGCCGACGAGCCGGCGGCCTGGCTCCGCCCGGCGGACGCGACGACGGAGCGCGACGGCCCGACGACGCGACCGCCGGAGAACGCCCGACCGCGAGGACTCGTCGCGTCCGCCGACGCGGCCGACCGGCTCGGGTTCGCGGACGGTGACGGGGTCGAGGACGCCCGCCGGTTCGTCGACGCGACGCGCTTCGACCGGGAGACCCTCTACCTCGAGACGCGCCGGGTCGGGGCGTGCTTCCGGCCCGAACTCTGCTACGTCGCGTGGTCCGAGACGAGAGTCGAGACGCAGTTCGGGCGCTACTACTGGGACGCCGACGTCGCGTGCGAGGTCGACGACCGGGACGCGACGGCCTGGCTGATACGCATCCCTGACACCCTCGACCCGGAGCAGGTCCGCCGGTACGGCTCGGGCGGGAGCAGCCGCGGCTGCCGCGACCCGCCGTGGCTGCGGGAGACGAACGAGTCCGCACCGACCGCGACGGAGGGCGACCGATGACCGTCCGCCGACCGCGCGTCTCGCGTCGCGGCGTCCTCGCGCTCGCGGGAAGCGCCGCCCTCGCGGGCTGCAGTGGCCTCGGCGGCTCCGGCGGCGACGGCGAGTCGCCCACCATCCAGGGCGACGCGCTCCTGTCGGCCGTTGAGGGCGACTGGCCGGCGCTTCCCGAGACGATGCCGGTCGAGATCGAGCAGTCCTACCTCGACGAAGGGGTCGCCCGGGCCCGACGGCTCCTCGCGGTCGCCCCCGCGCCGCTCGGCCCGGACGAGATACCGAACGGCGCGATCAGGCGGGAGGTGCGGCGCTCCCGGACGGAGGCGACGGACGCGCTCGACGCGGTGGCGGACGCCGAGTCGCCGCGGGCCGCGATGAGCAGGGTCGCTGACGCCCGGCGGCACGCGCGCGCCGTCGCCGCGGCCTGGCGCGCCATCGACGCCGGACTCGACCGCGCCGACCTCCGGGACGCCGCGGCGACGATCCGGGACGACCTCGACGCCTTCCGCGACGAGTGGCGGTACGTCGGCGACGAGCCGGTCCGCGCGGTGCTCGTCCACGGTGAGATCGAGCAGTGGGTCAGAGGCGTCGACGCGCGGCTCGACCGCGTCCGCGACCCGGAGCGACGGCAGCGCGACGACCCGGTCGCGCTCGGCGAGACCGCCGCCAGGGTCGAGCGTGCGCGCGCCGCGCTCGACGACGCCCGGCACGTCCACGACCGGTACGTGGACGCCGTCGGCGAGCCGCGGCGACTCCGCCCGACGTTCGAGGCGGCCGGCCGGACGCTGGCGCGGCGGGTCGACGAGCGCCGGAGCGGGCTGCCGTCGGGCGACCCGGCCGAGCCGTCGTCGTTCGTGGACGGCGAAGTGGACCGGACGCCCGCCGCGGCCGCGCTGACCGATATCGCGTACGGCGCCGGGATCGGGCGGGAACGCGACGGGCCGTCTGCGGAGCGACCCGCGACGAGGGTGCTCCGAGCGCACGACGCGCTCGCGAACCTCCGCGCGTTCGAGGCGGTGCTCGACCGGATCCGGGCCGGCGGCTACGTCACCGTCTCCGACGCCGAGGACGTGCGCTCGCTCCGCGACGCCGCGCGCGAGGCGACGACGGAGGCCGCCGGGAGCGAGGAGTGGCCGGAGCTCGACCGGACGGTGCTCGCCGACCTGGCCGGCCTGGTCCGGTACGCCGACCGGGAGCTACGGGGCTACGACGCCGACGACGCCGTCTCGGTCGAGCACGTCACCCGCGAGCTCGGGTGGTACGTCGAGGTCGCGGCGGTGGCACGCGCGACGCCGCCGACGAGCGACGCCGTCGCCGGGATCGTCCGGTCGTCCTGACGGGAGCGCGGGGAGCGGCGGTCCGTAGGTCGGGACTACCTCGCCGCGACCACCACAAACCAGTAGTGCAACCGCGTCCTGCAACAGGTATGGGCAAGGGGGAGGAGGGCCCCTCGGAGTCGGCGGTGTCGCTGGTGGACGTGCGCCGCACGTACCACGCCGGCCAGCCGGTGCACGCACTCGACGGCGTGACGCTGGACGTGCCGCGCGGGTCGTACACCGCCGTCATGGGGCCGAGCGGCTCCGGGAAGAGCACGTTGCTGAACCTCGTCGGCTGTCTCGACACGGCGACGTCTGGCGAGGTGTGGGTGGCGGGCCGCGATGTCGGCGCGCTGTCGGGCCGCGAACGCACGGCGCTCCGCGGCAGCGAGATCGGGTTCGTGTTCCAGACGTTCAACCTGATGCCGCGGATGACGGCGGCGGAGAACGTCGCGCTGCCGATGGTGTTCCAGAGCGTCGGGCGCGCCGAGCGGCGTGAGCACGCGCGGTCGCTGCTCGCGGACGTGGGGCTGGCGGACCGGGTGGACCACCAGCCGAACGAGCTCTCGGGCGGGCAGCGCCAGCGCGTCGCGCTCGCCCGGGCGCTCGCCAACGACCCCGCGCTCGTGCTCGCGGACGAGCCGACCGGGAACCTCGACACGGACACGGGGGCCCGCATCCTCCGGCTGTTCGCCGACCTCCACGCGCGCGGCAACACGCTGATGGTGGTGACCCACGAGCGCCACGTCGCGGAGCACGCCGACCGCATCGTCCACCTGCTCGACGGCGAGGTAGAGCGCGTGGAGCGAGTGGCGGAGCCGCGCCGGCCGCGAGTCGGCGCGGAGGAGGGCGACTGATGGACGCGATCGAGAGCCTGCGGATGGCGTTCCGGGCGGTGCGGAGCCACCGGCTGCGGTCCGCGCTCACGACGCTCGGCGTCATCATCGGCGTCGCCGCCGTCATCGTGTTCGTGACGCTCGGCACCAGCCTCCAGGTCGAGATCGTCCAGCAGGTGAGCGGCGACCGCGCCGCCGAGATAACCGTCTGGAGCGGGCCGGCCGGCCAGAGCGGCCCGCCGAGCCCGAGCGCACAGCCCGTGTTCCCGGAGCGCGACGTCCGCGGGCTCGACAGCCTCGAAGGCGTCGAGGCGGTCGTCCCGCAGGGCCAGGTGCCGGTGACCTCCATGCGGTCGCCGAACGACACCGTCGCGATCCGTGCCGCGACCGCGACGACGCCCGCGTACCTCGACGGGCGGATGGCGGAGGGTCGGGCGTTCCGCCAGGGCGAGCGCGAGGTCGTGCTCAACCCGACAGCGGCGTCGGCGTTCGAGCCGAACGTCTCCGTCGGCGACCGGCTGCGGCTCACGCTCGGCTCGGGCGAGCGCGTCGACGTCACCGTCGTCGGCATCTCCGAGCCGACGGCGGCCAGCCTGTTCGGCTTCCAGCCGCCGCCCCAGGTGTTCGTCCCGACGGACCCGTTCTACGCGTCGGGCAGCGACGACGTCAGCATCGACCCCGTGACGGGCCTGCCGACCGGCGGCGGCGGCGACGAGGCCACCGCGTACCCCCTGGTGACGGTGCGCGCCAGCGATCCCGCGGCCGTCGACGACGTGAAAGAGCGCGTGAAGGACTACCTCCGGTCCGACGCCGCCGCCCGCGGAAACCTCCCCGACGGCTACCAGTTCTTCGTCCGCACCAACCAGGACCTCGTCGAGCAGGTCCGGAGCGTCCTCGACACGCTCACCGGCTTCGTGACGGGCATCGCCGTCATCTCCCTGATCGTCGGTACCATCGGCATCGCCAACGTCATGCTCGTCTCCGTCACCGAGCGCACCCGCGAGATCGGCATCATGAAAGCCGTCGGCGCGCAGAACCGCGACATTCTCGAACTGTTCCTCGTGGAAGCGGTCATCCTCGGCGTCGTCGGCTCCGCGCTCGGCGCGGTCGTCGGCGTCGCCGGCGGCTACGCCGCCACCGAGTACGTCGGCCTCCCGCTCGTGTTCCCGCCCGAGTGGGCCGCCATCGCCGTCGTCGTCGGCATCGCCGTCGGCGCGATAGCCGGGCTGTACCCCGCGTGGCGTGCCGCGCGGACCGACCCCATCGAGGCGTTGCGGTACGAGTAGCGGCCGCTATCGAAGACGGCGGGACGCGAACCCGGTCGTACGGAGCGGCTCCGTTTCGTCCCCGCCGCGCTCCGGGAGCCGGCGAGGGGCTGGCCCCACTGTCACGTCCACGGCGTGCCGTATGAACAGCTAAGGACGTCGGAGCCGTCGTACATCCAGTGGTCGAATTGGATACTGATGACCGACTGCATCGTAGGACCGTCCTCCAGACGACCGGCGGTATCCTGGGCGGGCTGGCGGCCGGCGGGGCGCTGGCGCCCTCCGTGGCGGCGCAGTCAGCCTACTTCAGGTACGAGCAGGTGCACGTTCGCCTCGTCGACGTCGACCGCACGCCGCCGGAGTTTCTGATCGTCGACACGCCGCTGTACCTCACCGAGGCCGGGCTGGCCGGCTGCGACACCGGGCACCCGTGCTCGCTCGACGTGCTCGCCTACCGGCGCCTCGTCGACGACGATACCGACGACGACGATGACGACACCGACGACGATGACGACGATGCCGAGTGTCCCGGCTTCGCGTCCGTGGTCCTGCTGTGTCACGCCGAGTCGGCGGCCGACACCGTCGTCCTGACCGGCCTGATTCGGGACGTCCTGCACAGGGAGGCGGCGCAGGACTTCGACTACGTCGTCAACCTCGCTCCGTCGAGCGCGACGAACGTCACCGACCCGGAGTCGGTGTCGAATCCGTGTCCGAGCGCGACCGGACGTGCCGACGACGATGACGACGATGACGGGGACGATGACGCCGATGACGGGGACGACGATGACGACGACGGTGATGATGGGGACGACCGGGGAGACGACGATGGAGATGACGACGACGGCGACGACGATGACGACGAGAGCTAAGTAGCACGCCCGCGATCCGCCCCTTCGTCGCCGACGTACCGCCCGGCGGATCGATGTCCGCTGGCTTCCCGGACGACCAGCGGGATCGATTCGAACGGAGGCGCCATCTATCGGCGCGTGGTTCGTCGGCGCGGTCCCGGAAGAACCCACACCCCTGAAACATTATGTACAATCGTGGAGAACTCGTTTGCATGGGGAGCACAGAGCGCATCCCCGGCACGAAACCCGGGCGTCGGTCCCGCAACCTCCTTCTGAGCATCGTGTACGCGATCAGCCTCGCGGGTCTCGTGGTTCTGGTGCCTCTCACGGCCGCGTACTATCGGCCGTTTAGAGGGTGTTGAAGGTCGTCGATCGTACTGTGCGTCGGGGTCTCGTCCGAACGCACAACCGGGGAACTACCGGAGTGCGTCGATGTTCTCGCGCGAGTACGTCGCGTCGTAGCCGGCCAACCGACCGAGAGGGGCGAGGAGTGTGAACAGCGCTTTCTGGACAGCGATCGGCAGGTCGGTCGAGTAAAAGTGGTCGGGGTAGGCCGCCTGGAACACCGCGAGCGGCAGGAGGTTCGGGAAGCCTCGCGAATCCGTCTTGCCGGCCTGTGCGAGTACGAACGCCGTTTCGAGCGCCTCCTCCATGTGGATGGCGGGACGGGCCTCGTACCTGATGCGGGCCGGTTCGTCGCTCGGGTTCCAGTGGCGATGGGGACGATCGCCCCGAATGGTCGTCTCGTCACCCTCGGTCAGGAGTCGCTCTCGATCCTCGGTGACGACCTTCAGTTCGCCCTCGAGTACCCGAAAGTACTCCTCGATCCGCGGGTTCACGTGCTCGTCCCGGACGTCCGCCGCCCACCGAGCGTGGGGGAGGGCGGACTCGGCGCGCGGTGAATCCGGGGCCGGGTGTGCCGTGTATTCCACTCGTACGAACGCACCATCCGTCTCGTCGCCCCCTTTCACTACCTCGAACGGATCGACGTCGGTCAAGGTCGATGATGTCTCTGTCATAGTCTCCCCCAGCGCCTGATTCGCCACGTCGAACGTGGCTCCCCCGCCACTTAGAATCTTGGTATCTAGTGACACACCCTGGTCCGAACGGTGCCGGGACGGCCCGCAGTCCCATCGAGATCAACACGACCCGTAGCAGTGGCGGACTGCACCGATTTCGGGGTCGGCCGGAGTGGCCGATCCGCCACCGATCGTCAGTCCGCAGACCATCCCTGCCGAGCACTGCCGGAAGCAGACCGCTACGCGCCCCACCGTTCACCGGAGGTCGTTCAGGTCGCCGGGCGCGTCCACGTCGCACCGGACGCCGGGGTCGTCCACGGCGACTCGAGTCACGTCGCGCTCTGCGAACAGCGCCCGGCCGCCCGCGTCGCCCTCCAGTTCCCGGAGCGCCGGGAAGTGGTCCGCGCCGAACGCGACCGGGTTGCCGCGCTCCCCTCGGTAGGTCGGGACGACGACGGCCGACGGGCTGGCGTCGGCGGCCGCGTCCAGCAGGCGCTCGTACGTCGAGGGGGCGACGCGGGGGAGGTCGCCGAGCGCGAACGCCGCCGTGTCCGCGCCCCGCTCGGCCGCCCACGCAGCGCCGCGCGCGACCGACGTGCCCTGGCCCTCGCGGTACTCCGGGTTGCGGACGGTCGCCATCGGGAGGTCGTCGAGGGCGGCGGCGATCCGGTCGGCCTCGTGGCCCAGCACCGCGACGCAGGCCTCGACGGGGCTGGCCGCGAGGCGCTCCGCCGCGTGGCGGACGACCGGCGTGCCGTCGAGGTCGGCGACCAGCTTGTTCGCGTCGCCGAACCGGGTGCTGGTGCCGGCCGCCAGCAGGACGCCGACCGCCCTCGGCCCGTCGGCCGACGGCCCGTCGTCCGGCGTCATTCCATCGGCACGCCGTCGTCGTACCGCGGCAGGTAGTCGCGGCCGCCCTTCTCCACCTGTAGCTCGTCGTCCTCCACGACCACCTCGCCGCCGACGATGGTGTGGGTGGGGAGGCCCGTCAGCTCCTCGCCGTGGAACGTCGAGTAGCCCGGCTCCATCGTGTGGTAGAACTCGTCGTCCACGACCGCCGACTTGTCGAGGTCCACGATCACCATGTCGGCGTCCGCGCCCTCCACGAGCGCGCCCTTCCGCGGGTAGAGCCCCCACCGCTTCGCGTTGTTCTCGCAGGCGACCTCGACGAGTCGCTCCATCGAGATCCGGTTTTTGTTGACGCCCTCGCTCATCATCACCGGGAGGAAGTACTCGATGCCGTTGTTGTCGCCCGGGATGGCGTCCCACACGTCGCCGTACTTGCCACCCTCCTTCTCCTTGAACTCGATCCTGTGGGGGCAGTGGTCGGTGCCGAGGTAGTCCACCGTGCCGTTCCGGAGGCCCTCCCAGAGCCGCGTCTTGCTCGCCTCGCCCCGGAGCGGCGGCGAGATCTTCCCCCAGACGCCGAGGTCCTCCTCCTTGGTGTGCGCGAGGAACGCCGGCAGCGTCTCGGCGTGGAGGTTCACGCCCTGCTCCTGGAACCGCTCGCAGATGTCCACGCCCTCGCCCGTGCTCATGTGGACGACGTACGCCCGGGAGTCGGTGTACTCGGTCAGCCGGCCGATCTGCTCGATCTGCATCGCCTCGCAGATGTTGGGAGCCGACTCCGACCACGCCTCCAGGTCGTTCCGACCCTCCGCCTGTAGCTCCTGTCGGCGCTCGTACGCCAGGTCCTCGTTCTCCGCGTGGAACATCACCACGCCGCCGTTGATCTCCGAGACCCTGTCCAGCACCCTGTACACCCGGCCGGCGTCGGAGTGGTCGATGCCGAGTTCCGGCGACGCGTGCTTGTACCAGTTGAAGAACACCTTGAACGACCGCACGCCCGCCTCGGCCAGCCCCTCGATCTCCTCCACGTGGTGGTCCCGGTGGACGATGGCGTGGTACGCGAAGTCGATGTAGGAGTTCTCTTCCCCCGCCGCCACGAAGTAGTCCACGTCGGGGAGATACGGTTCGGACTGGAGCAGGAAGTTCACCACCGTCGTCACGCCGCCGTGGACCGCGCCGCGCGTCTCCGTCTCGAAGTCGTGGGCCAGCCCCTCGTGGTAGTCGTACTCGTAGCGCGACAGCCCCCAGTGGACGTGCGGATCGACGAACCCCGGAATCAGGTAGTTGCCCTCGGCGTCGACGGTCCGGTCGGCGTCCGGCAGGTTCGCCTCCGCTCCCACCGCCACGATCTCGCCGTCCCGCGCCGCCACGCCACCCAGCAGCGTCTCGCCCGGTGTGACGACGCGCGCGTTCACCACTCGCAGGTCCGCTGGGCCGTTCATAACACCTCTCAGTGACGGCCGGGACTTAGAGATTCCCCCGTCGAAGGGATGCGGTTCAGGTTAGGCTGAGGCTGCTAGAACCTACAGACGCCTCGAAAGCCCTCGCGCGGCTCGCTGCGCTCCTCACTCGGTCACTCCTTTCAGTCACTCCCTCGTTGCGGTGCTTGCGTCGTCCGGCTTCGCGTACCGCGCTCGCCCTTTCAGTCCACCAGGGTCCGGTCCATCCCTCGGCCGATACCTAGCGGTTGATGGACCGAGCTACAAGGCTCCCATCCATCGCCTATAAACCACTTCAAGGTTACAAATAGTTACAAAAAGTTACAAAGTATTACACTTATGTAGTTTATAGGAGTGGGGTGACAGCCGGCCCGTCCAGAGAGAAGCGCCGGCACCGCAACGCACTCCCGGCGCGACCGCGAACTTCCGGGCATGACCGACGACGACTTCCCGCTGGTCCACCGGCACGTGCCGGCGGACGCCGACGGGCCCGCACCCGCGGTCGTGGTCCTGCACGGGCGCGGCGCGGACGAGGACGACCTGGTGCCGGTCGCGGAGCGGCTGCCCGGCGACCGGCACGTCCTCTCCGTCCGCGCGCCCGACCGGCTCGACCCCGGCTACACGTGGTACGACCTCGACCTCTCGGCGGGCGGGCTGCACCGGAGCCAGCCGGACGCCGCGGGGTTCGCGCGCAGCCGCGACCTGCTCGACGAGTTCGTGGACCGGGCCGTCGACGCGTACCCCATCGACCCGGAGCGCGTCGGCGTCCTCGGGTTCAGCCAGGGCGCGATCCTCGGGCTGGCGACCGTGCTGGAGCGCCCCGACCGGTTCGCGTGGTGTGCGGCGCTCCACGGCTACCTCGCGGAGTCCCACGCCGACCTCGACCGGTTCGAGGGGATCGAGGGCTTCCCGGTGTTCCTGGGCGCGGGCGAGACGGATCAGGTCATCCCGGCGTCGCGCGCGGCGCAGGCGGCGGACCTGCTCGCGGACGCCGGCCTCGACGTGACCTTCGAGACGTACCCGACCGGGCACGGCGTCGGCCCGGACGAGATGGCCGACGCCGCGGCGTGGGTCGGCGAGCGCGACGCGTAGCTGCACTCGACCGGGGCCGCACACCGGTCGGGGTCGGGCTGGCCGCGCGGTCGGACGAGTTCAGTCCGACGCCGCCGGACTGCCGGCGTCTCCGTCGACCGTCTCCGCGGGTTCCCTGACCGGCGACGCGGCGAGCCAGAGCACGCTCGCCGCGCCCGCGACGGCGAGGCCCGCGCCGGGCAGGAACCGGACGGGGCCGGTTCCGGCGGCCACCCAGCCGCCGACGAGCTTCGCGCCCCCGGCGGAGAGCGACAGCGCCATCGACGCGCCCGAGAGCACGGTCGCCCGGCCGACGTCGCCGAGCCGGTCGTTGAGGTACTGGTTCCGGACCGGACGGGTGACGGTGTACAGCCCCCGATTGAGGAAGATCACGGGCACCACGAGCGCCGGCGCGATGGCGACGCTCGCGTACGAGATCCCGTAAGCCGGCGCGAGGAGCGCGAACACGCCGCGCGCGCCGAGCCGGTCGTGGAGCCAGCCCGCGGTCGACGCCGCCCCGGCGGACACCGCCTTGAACGCGGCGTACAGCACGCCGAGGCCGGCGACCGGCAGCCCGACGGCGGTCAGCGCCGGCTGCTCGAAGACGCGCGTGACGGAGAACAGGCCGTTGAACAGCGCGGCGTACGCGACGAGCCACCGGACCTCGGGTCTGCCGACCTGGAGGCGGAGCGTCGCCACGGCGTCGCGGACGGAGAACGCGTCCTCGTCGGCGGCGTCCGCGTCGGAGTCGACCGCGGGGAGCGAGAGCAACAGCGGGACGCCCAGCGCGGCGAGGATGGCGTTGGCGAGGAACGGCAGCGCCGGGTTCGAGCCGTAGAGGAACGCGCCGACGATCGCGGTCGCCGCGGACGTCGCCAGGAGCGCGGTGGCGGCGCGGCTGTCGACGCGGACGAACTCGGACTCGTCGAACCGGGCGGCGAGCACCTCGTAGAGGTACGCGTCCTGGGTGCCGCTGCGGAACGCCCACCCGGCCGCCCAGAGGGCGTGGAGGACGAGGAACGCGGCCGCCGAGTCCACGAACGGGTACGCGCCGAGCGCGAGCGCGCGGCACGCCGCGCCGACTGCGAGGCTCGCGCGCCGTCCGAGCCAGTCGCCGAGGTAACCGGTGGGGATCTCCGCGGCGACCATGGCGAAGGAGAACACCGCGTACGCCAGCCCGACGAAGTCGAGACCGAACCCCCGATCCTGCAGGTAGACGACCGCGATCGGGAGGTAGAACCCGGCCGAGTTCGTGAGCCGGAAGGCGTAGTACCGTCGGATGATGCCGCGTGACCCCATCGTCCGTGCCGTTCTCCCCGGGTCTCATGACCGTTTCCGGAAGCCAGATTTTGTTGGCGGCGCTATCGTTCGACGGGTCCGGCGCACAGCGACCGGACACCCCGGCCGTCCACCGGGAGGTCGCCGACCGGCTCCCAGCCGTCGTCGCCCCGGCACAGCAGGCGCTCGCCGCTCGTACCGGCGTAGACGGTGCCGTCCGCGACCGCCCACGACAGCACCACGTCGTCCCGGTCGCCCGACCCGACCGGCTCCAGCCGGTCGCCGTCGCGCGCCTCGAAGATGGCCGCGCCGGCACCGTCCGGCCACGCGCCCGGCGACCCCGTGGCGGCCGCGGTGTACAGCACTCCGTCGTGGTCGAGCGCCTCGCGGAAGTACCGCTGCTCGACGCCCTCGTCGAGGCGCGTCCACGACCGGCCGGCGTCGCGGGTGCGGTAGAGGCCGCGGCCGGTGGACGCGACGTACTCGTCGGGGCCGCGCACGAGCAGGTGGTGGATGTCGTCGTGCACCCCCTCCTTGCGCTCCGCCCACGTCTCGCCACCGTCCTCGCTGACGTGGACGCCGCCGACCTCGACGCCGGCGATCACGCGGTCGGGCGCGTCCGGGTGGACGTGGAGGCTGCGGACGTGCGACTCGTTCCGGTGTCGCGGCGTGTGCCAGCCGTCGCGCGACGGCAGGTCCTGGAACCCCTCCAGTTCGCGCCACTCCGACTTCGCGCCGGGTTCGAACGGCTCCGCGACGTAGACGTGCGAGGGGTGCGTGCCGGCGTACAGCCGGTCGCCGCTGGCGGCGACCGAGTACACCTCCTCGCGCGGGACGCCGAGGTCCGTCCACGTCTCGCCGTCGAGCGAGTGGTAGAGCCCGTCGACCGTCGCCGCGAACGCGCCGTCGACGCCGTCCAGTCGCTCGACGCGCCGCGCCTGGCTCGCGGCGAGGACGCGCTCGGCGTCGAACTCGGTGGAGTCGTCCACGTCGGAGAGCCGGTACACGCCGTCGGTGGTTCCTGCGAGCATCGTGGACGGTAGTGTGGGCGCCACGACCGTATGCCTTCCCGGTAGCTCGTTTTTGTAGCGTTCCGGACAGTCGTGCCGGCGGGCTGACCGGACGGCGCTCTCGTCCCGTCGCTGCGGGCCCGCTCACTCCTTAAACGAGTTTCAGTAACCTCGACTACAAAAATGTAGTTCAGATTATAGTTAAGGCGATGGGGCACCATGGACTACACGTGATGAGAGACAGATCGACCCGCGGCCCGCCCGGGCCGTACAGCCCGCAACCGACGTACAGTCCGCTCGCCACGCTCGCCGGGACGGCGGTGCTCGCGCTCGCGCTGCTCGGAGCGATGGTCGCCGTCGCCTACCCGGTCGCCACGGTCCTCCTCGCGGCGCTCGCGCTCGCCGTGCGGTCCGCCGTCCTGATGGAGCGAGCGCGCCGCCGCGAGGGCCGGACGCGCACCGTCTGCGTGCCGAAGACCGGCGTCTGCGTCGAGACGTAGCGACCCGCTCGATGCTTCATGAGCCGACACCCCCACGTCGCCGCCGTCCCCGGCAGCCTCCGCGACGACAGCGTCACCCGCGTCGCCGCAGAGCAGGCGCTCGCCGCCGCCGACCGCGCCGGCGCGACCACCGACCTCGTCGACCTCCGGGCGGTCGACCTGCCGGTCTTCGACGCCGATCGACCGGACGCCGGCGACGCGCCCGCCGTCCGGCGGTGCGTCCGCGACGCCGACGCCGTGCTGCTCGCCACGCCGGTGTACCACCACTCCTACGCCTCGCCGCTGAAGACCGTCCTCGACTACTGCGGGTTCGACGAGTTCGAGGACACCGTCGTCGGCGTCCTCGCCGTCTCCGGCGGCGGCGCGGGCGGCGCACCCTCGGAGGCGCTCGCCCACCTCCGCGGCGTCGTCACCGGCCTCCGCGCGTGGCTCCACCCCCGGCAGGTCGTCGTGCCGAACGGGAGCGACAAGGTCGCGGACGGCGCGCTCGACGACCCCGACATCGCGGCCCGCGTCGACGAACTCGGCGAGAAACTGGCGCGCGCCGCGACGGCGGACGCCCCGGAGGTCGCCGCGACCGCGGACTGACCCCTCGGCTCTAACCGCCCGCTACGACCGGCTGCGCTCGATCACGTCCAGGTCCCCGTCGAGCACGAGTTCGAGCGCGTCGCTACCGCGCTCGACCGAGAGCGCGACCTCCCACGGGTCGCGCGAGCGAACGGTGGTGTGCCGGTCGGTCATGGCGAACTCGAACTCCCACCGGGGCGTGGTCGTCACGTCGACGCCGTGCTCGCGGCAGAAGGCGATCAGGTCGGCGTCCCGGAGCAGGAGTTCGCCCACGGACACGTAGATGCCGTGGCCGCAGTAGCCACAGGAGAGGTGGGCGAGCACGTCGAGTTCGTCCACGCCGTCGAGGGGCGCGTCGGCCGCGTCCACCAGCCGAGCGTCGAGGTCGTTCGCGCAGGTCGGGCAGACGCCCCGCGCGAACGCCAGCGTCTCGTGGCGGGAGCGCTGGTCGAGGCGGGCGAGGAGGTCCCGCTCGTCCGCGACCTCGACGACGGCCGGCGGCGCGGCGGCGAGCGCGTAGCTGTGGTCGCAGCCCGGGCACTCGACGGAGAGCAGCCCGTCCTCGTAGGACGCCTCGACCCGCGTCCCGCAGAAGTAGCAGTCGAAGCCCGCGTCGAACGGGTCGAGCGACGCGTCGCGGGTCAGCGTCCCGGCGCGGACCATGCGGTAGAGCCGGCGGCCCCGCTGCCGGAGCCGGTAGCCATCGTCGGCCGACTCCACGAACTGCCCCACCAGCTTCTGGAGGTGATAGTTGAACCGGCTGCTGTCGGCGTCCACGGCGGCGCGCGACCGCAGTTCCGAGAACGGGAGCGTCTCGCGCCCGGCCTCGCCGAGCACCCGGACGATCTCCGCGCGGGTCTCGTTGCCGACGAGCGCGAACGCCTCCCCCGGCGCGGTCTCCGCGTCCGTCGGCGGGTCGGTGTCGTCGCCCGGCATCGTTGCCGTCGCTTGGTGCGTCCCCGAGTAAGGGGTTGCGGTCGGACGGGCGATCCCCACTGGCCGGGCTCCGGCGGCCGAGTTCGGCGAGGGCTTTAGTGGCCGCCCGCGGTACTCGGGCGCAACGAACGCGGCGGCCGCCCGGTCGCCGCGACCCCCGGAGCCATGACACGCCACGACATCACGCTGACCGTCAACGGCACCACGCAGGAGCTGACCGTCGAGTCGCGGACGCTGCTCGTCCACGCGCTCCGCGACGACCTGGGCTACACCGGCCCGAACGTCGGCTGCGAGACCGGAACCTGTGGCGCGTGCACGGTCCACCTCGACGGCGATGCGGTCAAGTCCTGCACCGTGCTCGCCGTCCAGGCCGACGGGAGCGACGTAACGACCGTGGAAGGGATGGCGGACGGCGACGACCTCCACCCGGTGCAGGCGGCGCTCCACGAGGAACACGGTCTCCAGTGTGGCTACTGCACGCCCGGCATCGCGATGACGGCGGCCGAACTGCTCGACGCCGAGCCGGACCCGGACCGCGACGCGATCAGAGAGGGACTGAAGGGGAACGTCTGCCGGTGCACGGGCTACCACAACGTCGTGGACGCCATTGAGACGGCGGCAGACGCAACGACGGAAGGAGGCGACTGAGATGTTCCCGCCAGCGTTCGACTACCGCCGCGCGGGGAGCGTCGAGGAGGCGCTCGACCTGCTGGCGAGCCGCGCCGACGCGGAACTCCTCGCGGGCGGCCACGGCCTGCTACCCGCGATGAAGACCGGGCGGGCGAGTCCGGGTCTGCTCGTCGACGTGGGCGACCTCGACCTCGCCGGAATCGACCCGGGCGACCCGACGGTCGTCGGCGCGCTGGCGACGCACGCCGACCTCGCGGACGCGGACGGGTCGTGGGAGCGCGCCCCCGTCCTCGCGGAGGCGGCGGCGCACGTCGGCGACCGGCAGGTGCGGAACCGCGGCACCGTCGGCGGCAACCTCGCGGAGGCGGACCCGGCGGCCGACCTCCCGGCGGCGACGGTCGCGGCGGACGCCGCGCTCGTCGTCCGCGGCCGCGACGGCGAGCGCGAGGTACCGGCCGGCGCGTTCTTCGAGGGCGACGGCGACACCGCCCTCGACGACGCCGAACTCGTGACCGAGGTCCGCGTGCCGGCCGCGGCCGGCGGCGCGTACGCGCGGAAGACGCACCCCGCCTCCGGGTTCGCGCTCGTCGGCGTCGCGGCGGTCGTGGCGACCGAGGGCGGTACCGTCACGGCGGCGCGCGTCGCGGCGACCGGTGTGACCGACCGCCCCGTCCGGCTGGGGCCGGTCGAGTCGGCGCTGGTCGGGGAGTCGGCGACGACGACGGCGGTCGCGGCGGCGGCCGAGCGCGCCGCGGACGACCTCGACGCGTCGCGGCTCCGGTCGGACGCGCAGGTCTCCGGCGAGTACCGGGCGGCGCTACTGTCGACCTACGCGGAGCGGGCGCTCGCGTCGGCGCTCGACCGCGCGGCCGGCAGCGGGGAGGTGAGCCGGCATGGATGACACGGCGGGCGACGAGACGCTGGTCGGCCGGAGCGTGCCGCGCCGCGAGGACCGCGCGCTCCTCACCGGCCGCGCCGAGTTCGTGGACGACCTGACCGCACCCGGGATGGCGCATCTCGCGTTCGTCCGGAGCGAGCACGGCCACGCCCGGGTTCTGGACGTGGACGCGTCCGCCGCGCTCGACCGCGACGAGGTGCTCGGCGCGTTCGCGTGGGAGGACGTCGCGGCCTCGGACGCGCCGGGCGAGATCGACGTGCTGGCCGGCCCGCTCGACTGCGACCCGCCGGGCCATCCGGTGCTCGCCCGCGACCGGGTGCGCTACCAGGGTCAGCCGGTCGCGGCGGTCGTCGCCGAGGACCGGTACGCCGCCGCGGACGCCGCGCGCGCCGTCGAGGTGGCGTACGAGCCGCTTCCCGCCGTCGTGGACCCCGCCGCGGCGACCGCCGAGGACGCGCCGACCCTGTTCGACTGCGCGCCGGACAACGTCGCGGTGACGACCGAACTCGGCGACCGGGACGCGACCGACGAGGCGTTCGACGCGGCCGACCGCGTCGTCTCCCTCGACCTGGAGAACAACCGGCTCGTACCGTCGCCCGTCGAGCCGCGGGCGGCGCTCGCCGAGTTCGAGGACGGCGACGGCCGGCTCACCGTCCACATGACGGTGCAGAACCCGCACAGCCAGCGCGCGAACCTCGCCGGAACGCTCGGCCTGCGGGAGCGGGACGTGCGCGTCGTCGCGCCGAGCGTCGGCGGCGGCTTCGGGCAGAAGAACTCCGCGTACCCCGACGACGCGGTGGTGGGCTGGGCGGCGATGCGCCTCGGCCGGCCCGTGAAGTGGACGGCGACCCGCCGCGAGGACTACCTCGCGGGCAACCACGGCCGCGATCACCGGACGCGCGCCGAGATCGCGGTGGACGACGACGGGACGATCCGCGGGCTCCGGGTCGACACGGACGCCAGCACCGGCGCGTACAGCCTCGGCAGCGGCGCGGCGCTCGCCGCCAACTACGGCACGCTGCTCGCCAGCCAGTACGACGTTCCGGCCATCCACTGCGAGACGCGGGCGACGTTCACGAACACCGCGCCCGTCCACACGTACCGCGGCGGGACGCGGCCGATGGCGCTCTACGTCACCGAGCGGCTGGTGGACGCCGCGGCGCGGGACCTCGGAATCGACCCCGCCGAACTCCGCCGCCGGAACCTGCTCGGTTCCGACCAGTTCCCGCACGAGACCGCGGTCGGCGCGGTGTACGACTCCGGCGACTACGAGCCGGTGCTCGACGCGGCGCTGGACGCCGCCGACTACGACCGGCTCCGCGAGACCGAGCGCGACGACGGTCGGCTGGTCGGCGTCGGCCTCGCCGCCTTCGTGGAGTCCTCGACCGGGACGCTGTTCGAGTCCGGGTCGGTGCGCGTCCACCGCGACGGCTCGGTCACGGCGTCCGCCGGGACCCACTCCCACGGCCAGGGGCACGCGACGACGTACGCGCAGATCGTCGCGGACGAACTCGGCGTGCCCGTCGAGGACGTGTCGGTCGTGGAGGGCGACACCGACCGCGTGCCGGAGGGGACGGGGACGTTCGGCAGCCGGAGCACCGTCGCGGGCGGCGGAGCCGTCCGGGAGAGCGCGCGCGACGTGGCGGGGAAGATCCGGCAGGTCGCGGCGGACCGGCTCGACGCCGACCCCGGCGACGTGACGCTCGCGGACGGGGAGTGCCGGGCCTCCGACCGGTCGATTCCGTTCGCCGACGTGGCCGCGGCCGCCCATCGCGGCGGCCTCCCGGTCGACCTCGACCCCGGCCTGGAGGCGACGGCGTTCTACGAGCCGGACGGCGACACCGTCTCCTTCGGCACGCACGCCGTCGTCGTCGCCGTCGACCCGGACACCGGCGAGGTCGAAATCGAGCGGTACGTCGCGGTGGACGACTGCGGCGAGCGCGTCAACCCCGCCATCGTGGACGGCCAGATACACGGCAGCGTCGCGCAGGGCGTCGGCCAGGCGCGCTCCGAGCACGCCGTCTACGACGACGACGGCAGCCTGCTCACCGACCGGATGCAGTCCTACGCGCTGCCGCGTGCCGCCGACGTGCCCGACGTGGAGACCCACGAGACCGTCACGCCGTCCCCGAACAACCCGCTCGGCGCGAAGGGCGTCGGCGAGGCCGGCACCATCGGCGGGCCGCCCGCCGTCGTCAACGCCGTCGTGGACGCGCTCGCGCCGCTCGGCGTCCGCCACCTCGACATGCCGCTCACCGACGAGAACGTCTGGCACGCGATCAGGGACGCTCGCGAGGAATAGCGGTCGTCGCCGTCACAACGAGCACGCACACCACAGCGGTTGCGATTCTGGCTCTCATTGCAAGCGCGGCTGGGGGAGTAGCCGTCAAGAAGGGTTCTGGCAAACCCGTCCAAAAGTGGTACGCGGTGGTCGATCACACGGTATCGAACCACGGCGGGCCGTTCGCTGGCGTGCGTCGGCCGGTTACAGCTCTTGGGCAGCGGAGACTCCCCGGCTCTATCGGGTACCATCCTTCAAGATATCAAACACATACTTACTACGGCCGCCACTACTTCGCTGTGAACTGGCGAGAAGGTTTATAGATCCAACAATTCTATACTTCTGCTGGTGAGGACAGTGGCCTCTCAACAGGAAAACAACGTCGACATCGTGCGCAAGGGGTACGAGGCGTTCAACGAAGGGGATGTCGAGGCGGCGATGGAGCGGTTCGACGAGGACATCGAATGGATCTGTCCCGACGGCATCCGCTACGGTGGGACCTACCGCGGCCCCGAGGAAGTGGCCGGGTTCTTCGAGCGTATCACGTCGGACATCGACGACCTGCATCTCGAGATCGACCGGTTCATCGATGGCGGGGAAACAGTTGCCGCCGTCGGCACCACCCACGGAACGGCCAACGAGACGGGCGAGACTCTCGATTACCCGTTTGCGCACGTCCTCGACCTGGAGGACGGTCGAATCACGCGGTTCCAGGAGTATCCGGACACTGCCCGGATGGAACAGGCGCTCGGTCCGTAACGCCGAGAGTCGGAATGCACCGGTTCCAGTAAGTGACACGTGGTCGGACTACCTGACCGCAGTGCCGAATACGCGCCCTCCACTCGGCACGGCGTTACGAACGTGGCTACCCACCGATAGAATCCTTCACGGTTCGTCCACGCGATCGACTCGCTGTCGAGTCGATCCTGTGACGCGTCGCGGGAACGGTCGTCTACCGAACCCGACCACGACGAGTGACGGAGCCCTCGGTAGCGCTCACCCTCCCGCGTCCCGGCGCGCTCGCGAGCCTCACCCACACCACCTCTATAAACTTTATAAGCGTAATAGATTGTAATAATTTGTACCAGATTGTAAGCTTCAAGTGGTTTATAGGCATCTTCCGCGCGCCATCCACGTCACTTCGCCCCGGCCACGCCGCCCGCCACCGGCTACTCCTCGGGCCGCCGCACCTGATGCCCGGGGTAGTCGCGCTCGAACCGGTCCTCGATCTCGGTGCGGCTCACCGCCACCACCACGGGCCGGCCGTGCGGGCACGCCCACGGGTTCTCGCAGTCGTCGAGCGCCTGCAGCAGCCCCACCACGTCGCCCTCGGACAGCGACGTGTTGCCGGTGATGGAGGGGTAACAGGACATGTCGGCGAGCAGGGCGTCCGCGGCGGACTCGACGGTGCGCCCGTGATCGTCCTCGCCGACGAACGACGCGAGTACGTCCCGAAGCAGGTCCGGGTCGAGCGCGTCCGCGAACACCGCCGGCACGGCCGTCACCTCCGCCGTGCGCGCGCCACTCCGTCCGTCGCCCGTGCGCCCGCCGCCGTCCCCGCCGTCCGCGAGCCGCGCCTCGAAGCCGAGTTCGCGGAGGTCCGGAAGCGCGTCGTCGAACGCCGCGGCCTCCGCCGCGGTCAGTTCGAGTTCGACGGGTGCGACGAGCGCCTGCGACGACCGGCGGTCCGCGACCGCCGCGACCAGCCGCTCGTAGTTCACGCGCTCGTCGGCGGCGTGCTGGTCGACGAGCACCAGGCCGTCCGGCGTCTCCGCGACGACGTACGTGTCGTGGACCTGGCCGAGCACGCGCATCGGCGGCAGGCCGTCGAACTCGGTCTCCGACGCGAACTCGCCGCCGCCGTCGTCGTCCGCCACCAGCCGGTCGTTCGCCGTCGCCGGGCGGAACTTCCGCCCGGGGTCGCGGCCGCCCTCGGGTTCGGCGTCGCTCCACCCGGCGTCCGCGTCCGGGTCCGGCGTCCAGTGGGGGTCGTCGGGGCGCTCGATGCCCGCGGCGTTCGCGCCGGCCGCTCCGGTCCCACCCCGGTCGTCCGGCGCGCCGGCCGAGGACGGGGGTTCGGAGCCGGTGGAGGAGTTCGAGCCCGCCTCCCGGAGCGACTCCGCGTTCCGGTCGGCTGGCTCCGGCTCGACGGGTGCGTCGTCGGGCGCGGACCGGCCGCGCGGCGCACCCCGGCGGAGCAGCCCGTGGTCGAGCAGCGCGTCCGCGACCGCCGACTCCACCGCGTCGCGGACGCCGCCCTCGTGCTCCCAGCGCACCTCCATCTTGCGGGGGTGGACGTTCACGTCCACCGCGTCGGCCGGCACGTCCACGAACGTCACCGCGAACGGGAACCGGTCGGCGGCGAGCTGGCCGCCGTACGCCGAGACGACGGCGTCGCGGAGCGTCGAGTCGCGCACGTACCGGCCGTTCACGAACGTCGAGACGTACTCGCGCGTGCTCCGCGTCGTCTCCGGGTGCGAGACGTAGCCGCGGACGGACTCCACCGGCCCGCCCGCCTCGTCGTCCCCGACTGCTACCATCGACTCCGCCACCTCCCGGCCGTAGACGGCGAGCAGCGTCGCGCGCAGGTCGCCCTGCCCCGTCGTCGCAAAGACCTCGCGGTCGCCGTGGGCGAGCGACACCGCCACGTCGGGGTTGGCGAGCGCGTACCGCGTCACGACGCGGTTCACGCGCGCGACCTCCGTCGACTCCGACTTGAGGTACTTCCGGCGCGCCGGCACGTTGAAGAACAGGTCCCGGACCGCGACCGTCGTGCCGTCCGGCCGGCCCGCCGGCCCAACACCCGTCACCTCGCCGCCCTCCAGGCGGAGTTCCGTCGCGCGGTCGCCGCCCCGCGGCCGCGTCGTGATCGTCGTCCGCGACACCGCGCCGACGGTGTGGAGCGCCTCGCCCCGGAACCCGAGCGTGGCGACGCCGGATTCGAGGTCGTCGACGTCGCGTATCTTGCTCGTCGTGTGCTGCTCGACCGCGCGGCGCACGTCCGCCTCCGTCATTCCCACGCCGTCGTCCGCGACGCGGATCTCCGTCGTGCCGCCGTCCACGACCGACACGTCGATCCGGCTCGCGTCCGCGTCCAGGCTGTTCTCCACGAGTTCCTTGACCACCGACGCCGGGCGCTCCACCACCTCGCCCGCCGCGATGCGATCGACCGTCCGCGGGTCGAGCTCGCGGATGTCGGTGTCGCCCGGTCCGGCCCCCGGCGCGTCGTCGTCCCGCGTCATCTATCTCCTTTCCCCGTGGTCACCGAGCGACCTTGAATGTGTCCACAGGGCGTTCGGCCCCAGGATTTACGGCCCGGATTCGTGAACGGAGACCGACAATGGGACTGCTCGACCGCATCCTCGGCCTCTTCGGCGGCGGAAACGGCGACCGGGGCGACGCGTCTGAACGCGACGAACCGGACGGCTCGGACGGCGTCGAGGGCCTGGACGAGATGCTCGGCGGGACGACCGACGCCGACGGCGACGACGCCAGCGACCTCGAGGGCATCATGTCGGAGGTGAACGCGGCAGCCGACCAGGTCCGCGACGCCGAGGGCGACGACGAGGACCTCGACCCACCGGAGAGCTTCGGGCAGGAGGCCCGGGAACTCGCCGAGTTCTGGTCGGAGCACGACCTCGATTTCACCCCCGGGTCGCTCCAGCGCCTCGACGACTTCGTGGACCAGCAGTGGGACAAAAAGGGATTCCAGGACGTCGAGGTCGCCGACGGCGACGCCGTCCACGTGGACGAACTGGCGGCCGAAGGTATCGCCACCCAGCTCGGCAGTTACTTCGGCGAGACGCTGGTGCGGTCCCACGACGCCGCGACCTGGACCGACCACGAGGAGTTCGGCTGGGCGGTGACCGTCGATGGTCCGGACGGCGAGGTGGTCTCGAACGTCTTCCACGTGGCGAGCGACTGCCTGCGCGAGCCGTCGAAGTTCGCCACGAGCTACCGCATCGTGACGGACGAGTCGGGCATCGAGGCTGCCGGAGCCTGACGCGGCGTACGGCCGGCCCCCGCGCCGACCGCTAAGCTGTGTCCTCCGGGTCCGGGCGCTCGCTCGGGGTCGCGCCCCCGGCGGGCGTTTCGTGTGCCTGCTCCTCGGCTGCCGTCTCCGGCACCTCCTCCCCCGCCGCCTCGCTGGCCTGTCCGTCGCTGCTCGACTCGTCCTCGCCCTCCTCGTCCGGCGACACCCCGGGCACGTCCACCGAATCGAGCGCGTCCCGGACGACGGCGCGCGAATCGACGCCCTCGACGGTCGCCTCCGTGGTGAGCACGAGCCGGTGTGCCATCGCGGGCTCCGCGAGGCGCTTCACGTCGTCGGGTGCGGCGAACGTCCGACCGTCGAGCACCGCCGCGGCGCGCACGAGTTCGAACACGCGCTGGACGCCGCGGGGCGAGACGCCGACGTCGGTCCGGTCGTCCGCCCGGGTCGCCCGCGCCAGATCGACGATGTAGCGCCGCACCTTCTCGTCGACGCGCACGTCCTCCGCGAGTTCCTGGAGGTCGCGGACCGAGTCGGCGGTGGTCACGGCGTCGACGCTCGGCGCGCGCGTCCGCCGGTTCGCGCGCCGGTCGAGCAGGTCGAGTTCGCCCGCCACGTCGGGGTAGCCGAGCGAGAGCTTCACCGCGAACCGGTCGCGCTGGGCCTCCGGCAGCCGGAAGGTGCCCTCCTGCTCGATGGGGTTCTGCGTCGCCACGACCACGAACGGCTCCGGGAGGTCGCGGGTCGTCCCGTCGACCGAGACCTGGCGCTCCTCCATCGCCTCGAGGAGCGCGGCCTGGGTCTTCGGGGGCGCGCGATTGATCTCGTCCGCGAGCACGACGTTCGTGAACACCGGCCCCTCGGAGAACTCGAACTCGCGGTCGTGCTCGTTGTACACGTTCGAGCCGGTCACGTCCGCGGGCAGCAGGTCGGGCGTGAACTGGACGCGCCGAAAGTCGAGGCCGAGCGACTCCGCGAGGACGCGCGCCGTCACGGTCTTGCCCGTGCCGGGTACGTCCTCCAGCAGGACGTGGCCGCGCGCGAGCACCGCGGCGAGCACGGCGAACCGGACCTCGGCGTCCACCACGGCCGCTGCCCCGATCCGCTCGATCACGTCGCCGCACGTCTCGGCCGCCGCCGCGAAGTCGGCCGCCAGATCGTCGGTCATACTCGGGGCGTCACGCCCCACCGGCATGTAATCCACGGCTCCCGGACGGATTGCGGTCAGCGTCGCGGTGGCCGACGCCGATCCCGCCCGCCCGCGCGGGTTCGCCGAGACCGTTCTCGTCACGACTGACTCAGTCGAGACTGTGTCGATTCCAGTCGGACCGTCCGGACGGGCGACCGCGACGACCGGGGGAGCCGCTGTCGGGAGCCGACGAGCGCGGCCGGTCCGACCGCCTCAGCCGCGGAGGGGCGCGACGAGGAGGAGCACCCCGACGACGGCGAGCGCCGCGACGGACGTGGCGCTCCCGGTCGGGTCGAGACCGGTGCGGGCGAGCGCGAGCGCGGTCGCCGCGACCACGGCGGCGAGGCCGAGGCCGACGCCGAGGACGGCGTGGAGGAGTTCGAGCCGGCGCGTCTCCGGACGGTGGCCGAGTTCCGCGGTCACTCCGAGGCCGAACGACGAGACGTCCCAGACGACGAGCGCGCCGGCGGCGCACGCGAACACGAGGGGTGCCGGAACCCGTGCGAGCGCCGCGCCGACGGTGGCGACGACCATGCCGGCGGCCGCGAGCGCCGGTCCCCCGGCGCGGTCGGGGAGCAGTCCGAACTCGACCGCTACCAGCCCGACTCCGCCGACGGCGATGACGCCGATCGGGCCGACGAACGCGACCGCGAGGCCGACCAGGAGACCGGTGCCGCCCCGCAGGGACAGGGCGGCGGCCGTCAGCGGCGCGCCGGCGACCACCAGCGCCGCGCCGGCGAGCACGCCGGCCGTCCGGCGGGTCGCCGACTGGTCGAGCCGGCGGGTCAGTCTGCGGGCGAGCCACGCGACGAGCGCCGCCAGCAGGCAGCCGGCGGCGACGGCGACGACCGGGCCGACGGCGACCGGCGTGGAGAGCAGGTCGAACAGGCCGGCCGCGACCGGGACGGTCGCGTAGAGCGCCGCGAGGAGACCGGCCGACCCCAGCGCGCCGAGGCCGACGGCCGCGAGCAGGCACGCGACCGCACCCAGGGTCGCC
>CAZYYH010000017.1:0-23701 GCA_964651725.1 uncultured Halobacteriales archaeon
ACCGAGGTCCGGGACGCGCCGTTCGCGCCGCAGACGCGCTCCCTGCACGTCGACGTGGACACGACGATGGAGCGAGTGGAGGCGTGGGCGTGACCGACCGGGAACCCCGGTCGCGGGCGGCGAGGGGGCGCGACCTCCTCGGCGGCGCGGCGCTCGCGGCGGCGGTCGGCCTCGCGGGTTGCAGCAGCACTGGCGACCTGCCCGCCGACGGCGACCCGTCGACCACGCCGCCGCCCGACCGGGACTGCGCCACCAGCCTCGACGACGTGGAGGCGGAACTCGCGGCCGCGAACGACCGCGTCGAGGAGCTGTCCGCCCGGCTCGCCGACGCGAACGAGCGCGTCACGTCGCTGGAGCGGACCGTCGACCGGCGCTCCACCGGCTACCCCTCGTCGGTCGTCGAGGCCGCCGAGTCCGTCGGCGTCGCGGCCCGCCCCGGCGTCGTGCTCCTCGACGTCGGCTCGGGCCACGGAACCGGGTGGTTCGTCGACGAGACCCACGTCCTCACGAACAGCCACAACGTCGCCGGCGGCGGGGACGTGCTCGGCTGGACCGTCGACGGCGACTCCTTCGATCTCGAACTCGTGGATCGCGTCGAATCCTCGGTCCCCGACGTGGCGCTCCTCCGCGCCGACCGCGAGGGGACGCCGCTCCCCGTCGGCACCGCCGAGTCCGTCCGCGCCGAGCAGCCGCTCGTCCAGGTCGGCCACCCCGGCAGCGTCGGCTACTGGGTCGTCTCGCTCGGCGAGTTCGTCGAGCGACTCTCGCTCCAGACCCCCGGCGGCGAACTCGTCGACGAACTCGTCACGACCGTCCCCGGCCGCGAGGGCAACAGCGGCTCCCCCCTCCTCACCCTCGACGGCGAGGTCGTCGGGATGACGTACGGCGGTAGCCCGAAGGCGGGCCGGCCGCCCGACGAACCCCCACAGCCCGCGGACGCGAGGGTGTACGACCGGCCCATCGCCCCGAAGACCTGGTCGAACCACGTCCCCGTCGACGTCGCCGTCGACCTGATGGACGGCTGGCTGTGACGCGAGTACTCGACGCTCCGCGCTACGTCGAGCCGCTCCGGGATCGGCGGTCCGTAGAGCGCGGTGAATCCGGCCTCCGCCAGTCGCTCCTCGAACCCCCTGCGTCGTTCCGCCGCGCTCCGCCGCCATCCCGGCGGAACTGAAGGGGGAGCGGTCTCTGTACGTGCGGATCGACCACGATTATTTGATGTAAATAGTGTTATATTTGTGGGGTTCGATGCCGTGTACATGGGTAACTTCCCACCGGAGTACTGCCCGTACTGCGGGTCGGAGATCGAGCTGATAGACGAACCGACGGTCTACCGCTGTGAAACTTGTGACGACTACGTGTTCCACAACGCAGTACTGGGCGGGGGAGCCGTCGTCGTGGACGGTGACGAACTGCTGCTCGTCGAGGACTTCCGCGGGCCGGGAACCTGGAAGATCCCGGAAGGGGTGCCCGAGATCCCCGAATCGCCCCGCGAGGGCGTCGCCCGGGAACTCGAGGAGGAAACGGGGCTGTCGGTCGATCCGGACGACCTGATCTACCTCTACGACACGGCGAAGGAGGTCGGGGAGGACATGTTCCGGATGCATATCGTCTACGCAGTCGATCGGGATCGGACGGCCGGAACGCTCGAAGCCGGATCGGACGCGACCGACGCCCGCTTCTGGACGCCCGCGGAGTTCGCGGCTTCGAGCGAAACGCTGCGACCCATGCCGAATCCGGACGAAACGCGCTCCTGGCGGAATCTGGACACGTTACTCGACGTGTCACGGAAAGCTCTCCAGCGCGAAACGCGATACTCCGAGTTGATCGCGCCGTCCGATCTGGACACCTGACCAACCGGTACGGCCACCGAGCGGCGCGTCCGTGCTCGTCTTCTGGGATCTCGAACTGTGCAGGCACCCGACGAGTCGCCGAAAAACGCGGAGCGGTTTCGAGGCGAAGAGAGCGCGGAGCAGTCTCGAACCACGACCGAGCGCGCGACGGAGGGCGTGTTACTTCTCGACGATGCTCTCCTCGACGGTCTCGCCGAAGTGCCGGCCGCCGCCCTCCAGATACACCGTCACCTCGTCGCCGACGTCCAGGTCCGTCACGGCGGTCCGGCCGTCCCTGGTCGCCACCTTCACGGTCTCGGCGTTCTGGAGCAGCGTCTCGATCCGATCCCCGTCCGCGGTCTCCGCCTCGACGCGGAACATCGGGCGCTTCTCGATCTTCGCGCGCCCCACCACGGCCTCGCGGGTGTGGCCGTCCGCGTCGACCACCTGCACCTCGTCGCCGCTGGAGAGTTCGGCGAGGTAGCTGGTGCCCCCGCCGGGCGTGCGGACGTAGGCGTGGACAGCGCCCGCGTTCACGCGGAACGGGCGCGACGCGACGTACGGCGACTCCGCCGTCTCGGCGTGGACGAAGAAGAGGCCGCGGCTCATCGATCCGACGAGCATCCCCTCGTCGTGGTCCATCAGCGACCCGGTGTCGACGCAGACGCGGTCGGCGGACCCCGTCGGCTCGACCGCCGTCACGGTCGCCCACGCCAGATCGAGGCGCTCGCGCTCCGCGTCGTCGCGCACCTCGACGGTCCGCCGTATCTCGTCCGGGTCGTCCGCGTCGAGCAGCACGGCGTCCGCGCCGAGTTCCAGCGTCTCGAACGCCGTCTCGGCCTCCGCCGCCGAGTCCACGCCCGCGACCAGCGTCGTCTCGTCGCCGATGCGCGCGATCAGGTTCTCCAGCGGGATGATCGTCCAGTCCTCGCCGACGACGACGGTGTACTCGGCGTCCTCGGCCGTAGCCTCCGCGAACGTCTCGTAGCCCTCCGAGAGGATGCGCACGAACGCGCCCGACACGTCGCCGTCGCGCCGCAGCGTCGAGAGGTCCGCCGACCCCGAGAAATCCGAGGGCAGGTCGACGGTGCCGTCGCCCTCGCCGTCCTTCCCGACGACGTACGCGTCCGCCGCCGCCGTCTCCGCCTCCTCGGCGTCCATCACGTGCACGTCGTCGCCGCGGAACGCCGCGACGTTCACGTCCCCGAGTTCGCGCACCCGGCCGACGTCGCGGCCGTCCACCAGCACCCAGTCCACGCCCGCCTCCAGGCCGGCGGTGATGCGGCGCTTCCGCGCCTCCCAGTCGCCGACGGCGTCGTCGGCTTTTAGCCACACGGAGCGAGTCATGTCCGGTGGCTGGAGCGGAGCCGCCTTGAACGTCCCGATTGCGACATCCGCACTACCACAACGCCCTTCACTGTGCGCTGACAGGGCTGCGCCATGGTCTCCCGTAGACGCGCCCTGAAACTCGCTGCCGGTGCGCTCGCCGCAGTCGCGGGCTGCACGGCAGGCGAGTCCGACGGCCCCTCCACGACGACGCGCAGGACGACCACCACGGCCACCACGACGGCGCGGACCACGACCGAACGCACCCGGACGACGACGGACACCGACGAGCCGACGGGCCTGCCGGAGTGGCAGCCCGCCTGGCACCAGTCGGCGGTGAAGGCCGACGTGCTCGGCCTCGACGTCGTGGACGGAACCCTCTACGCCGCGGCGAGCGACGACCGCAACGCGGCCGCCGTCGAGGCGTTCGACCCGGCCTCCGGCCGCCGCCGGTGGCGGGCGCAGTTCGACAGCGGCAGAGTCACCGGGTCGTCGCCGGAGCGCGACGGCGACGGTTGGGGCGTCACCACCGACGGCGCGCGCGTCTACGCGGTGACCGGTCAGGTGGACCCCGACGACGGCTGGACCGCCGTCCACGCGCTTGACGCGGCGTCCGGCGAGCGCGAGTGGTCGGTCCGTCGCGAGCGCCGGTTCGAGATCGTGGGTTCGGCCGACGGCACGGTGTTCGCGCTCGCCCACGAGTTCGCGCCCGAGGTCGGGCCCGAGCGGGAAGCGCCACCGCAGCCCGCGACCCTCGTCGCGCTCGACGCCGCCGACGGCTCCGTCCGGTGGACCCGCGAGTTCGACCACAGCCAGGGTGGCCGCGTCCACCGCGACAGCGTCTACGTCGTCGCCGGCCCGAAACTCGCGGCGTTCGAGTTCGACGGCACCGAACGCTGGCGGTTCGCCGCCGACGCCGAGGCGCAGTCCTTCGCACCGGCCGGCGACCGGCTCTACCTCGTCGCGGACGGCGGCAACCGCTCCACCGTCCACGGCCTGGCCGCCGACGGCACGGAGGCGTGGAGCCAGACCGTGCTGGCGGACGAGTGGACCACCGACGGCCGACGGCTCTACGGAGGCGGTAGCGTCGTGTACGCGTTCGATCCCGACGGCACGGTGGCGTGGCGCGACGACGCACGGGCGATCGACCTCCTGGCCCCGGCGGCGGACGCGCTGTACGTTCGGACCGGGGGAGACACCATCGCCGGGTACGCGACAGCCGACGGTGCGCGCCGGTGGACGTTCCAGCCGGACGCGAAGTACGCGTGGCCCGAGACCGCCACCGCCGACACCGCGATCTGCACGGGGATGACCGAGACCGAGTCGGCCCCGTCGAACGACACGCTGTTCGCGGTCGACGCCAACACCGGGGACGCCCGCGCGTCGTTTACGGTCCAGACCGCGTTCAGCGTCGAATCTGGCGACGGCCGCGTCTTCGTCGGCACCGGTCGGACAGACGTGTACGCGTTCGAAGCGTAGTCCGCCACCTCACCGCTCCGTCCGGTCCACCCCGGACTCGTTCACCACGTATATCGCCCGCGAGAAGCCGTCGCCGTGCGCCGTCACGTCCTCGTCGGGGAGGTAGTCGTAGGTGGAGATGCCACAGCCCACTCGGACGCGGAACCCGTCGCCGGTCCGGTTCGCCGCCCGGACCTCGCAGCCGACGTTCACGCGGTCGTTGACGGCTATCTCCCGGTTGTACAGCAGCGCCTCCTCGTGTTCGACGACGAACTCGGTGACCGACTCGCGGGTCAGGCTGTCGGGCGGCTTCGGCAGCGGCTTCGGGGTCGGCGTGCCGGTCGTCGAGGCGGGCGGCGTCGTGGTCGCGGTCCCCGGGTCGGCGGCGGGAGCCGCGGTGCAGCCGGCGAGGGCGACGACGAGCGCGACGGCGAGGGCGCGAACCGAGGGCACAGGAGAACCGTCGTACACGTACTGCAAAACCCTTCGGGAGACGCAAACGCGCGTTTTGGTTACGCCCTCACGGCCAGCCCGGCCTCGTGCAGCGCCGCCTCAACGCCCAGGTCATCGTGAACGACCGCTGCGACCGCCGACGTGAACGCCTCGGGGTCGTCGTGCTGGAAGATGGTGCGACCCATCGAGACGCCCGCCGCGCCCGCGTCCATCGCGCCCCGGACGGCGGCGAGGGACGCGCGGTCGCCCTCCGGCGACCCGCCCGCGATGATGACCGGGAGTCGCGTCGACTCGGTGACGCGCTCGAAGCTGGCGGCGTCGCCGGAGTATGCCGTCTTCACCACGTCCGCGCCGAGTTCCTCCGCGAGCCGGACGGCGTGGCCGAGGCTCTCCGCGTCGTGCTCGTCCACGCCCGGGCCGCGGGCGTACGCCATCGCCAGCACCGGCATCCCGAGGCGGTCGGCGTTCGCGGCCACGTCCGCGAGTTCGGTTATCTGGTCCGGCTCGTGGTCCGAGCCGACGTTGACGTGGAAGGAGACCGCGTCCCCGCCCACCCGGACCGCCTCCTCGACGGTGCCGGTGCGGCGCTTGTCGTTCGCGTCCGGGCCGATGGTCGTCGAGCCGTTGAGGTGGACGACGTAGCCCGCGTCGTTCCGGTTCGGATGGACGCGGGGCGCGACGCCCTTCTGCGTGAGCACGGCGTCGGCGCCGCCCCTGGTGACGGCGTCGATGGTCGATTCGATGTCCACGAGGCCGTCGACGGCCCCGAGCGTGAGGCCGTGGTCCATCGGTACTGTGACGAACCGGCCGCGACGGCCGATGCGGTCGAGTCGAGCGGCTTTCCCTATTGACATTGTCACGGTGTAGCAATCCGTCGGCTATGTTCGTTCCGGTTGCGGCACAGCCTGGGCCATTCCGTCGGCTAGTTCCCGGGCGATCGCTTCGAGGCGCGCGGGCACGTCCTCGCCCGACGCCACTCGCTCCACGAACGCGCTGCCGACGATGACGCCGTCCGCGCCGCCGGCGACGATGGCGCGTGCGTGCTCGCCGCGGCTCACGCCGAACCCGACCGCCTTCGGGAGGTCGGCGTCGCCGAGGCGGTCCAGGCTCTCGTACGTCCCCTCGCTCACGTCCTCGCGCGCCCCGGTCGTGCCGAGCCGCGACTGGACGTAGACGAACCCCGAGCAGGCGTCGAGGATGCGCTCGCGCCGCTCGTCCGACGTGGTGGGCGCGACGATGTACACGAGGTCGAGGCCATGCTCCTCGCACGCCTCGCGGAGCGGCCCGCTCTCCTCGACGGGGAGGTCAGGGACGATGAGACCGGCGACGCCCGCGTCGGCGGCCGCCTCGACGAACTCGGCGGGGCCGCCGCCGGAGCCGTACTGGAACAGCAGGTTGTAGTACGTCATACAGACCACCGGGGCGTCCACGTCGAGGTCCGCGACGAGGTCGAGGTAGCGGTCAGGCGTCATCCCCGCCGCGAGGGCGCGCTCTATCCCCTCCTGGATGGGTTTCCCCTCCGCGATGGGCTCCGAGAACGGCAGGCCGAGTTCGATCACGTCCGCGCCGCCCTCGACGAGCGCGCGGACGTGGGCTTTCGTCTCCTCGACGCCAGCCTCGGAGTGGTCGTCGCCCGGGCCCGGGTCGCCCGCGACGACGTACGCGACGAGCGCCGGGCCGTCGTCGAAGGCGGCCGTCAGGTCACTCGGCATCGAAGACCTCCATCCCGGGTGCGCCCTCGATGCCCCGGCGCTCGCTCTCCTCGATGACAGTGTCGAGGTCCTTGTCGCCGCGGCCGGAGAGGTTCACGACGACCGAGCCGTCGGCGAGATCCCCCGACTCGTCGAGGTCCTCCAGATAGGCGAGCGCGTGGCTGGATTCGAGCGCCGGGATGATGCCCTCGTCGCGAGAGAGCCGGTGGAACGCGTCGAGGGCGGCGTCGTCGTCCACGTTCACCGCCTCGACGCGGCCCGAATCGACGAGATGGGCGAGTTCGGGGCCGACGCCGGAGTAGTCGAGGCCGGCGGAGACGGAGTGGGAGTCGTAAATCTGGCCGTCGGGCGACTGGAGCAGGCGGGTGCGCGCGCCGTGGAGCACGCCCTCCTCGCCCGCCGACAGGGAGGCCGAGTGCGGCACCGCGCCGCCCTCCGGGTCGGCGTCCGGCCCGGCCCCGCCCGCCTCGACGGCGTAGAGCGCGGTCGGGTCGTCGCGGAAGCCGTGGAACGCGCCCATCGTGTTCGAGCCGCCGCCCGCGCACGCGACCACGGCGTCCGGCGGGCCGCCGAGGCGCTCCATCGCTTGCTCGCGCGCCTCCTCGGAGATGACCGCCTGGAAGTCCCGCACCACGCTCGGGAACGGGTGCGGCCCGACGACGGAGCCGATGACGTAGTGCGTGTCCTCCACGTTCGTCGCCCAGTCCCGCAGGGTGGCGTTGATCGCCTCCTTGAGCGTCCCGGCCCCGGTGTCCACGGGGTTCACCTCGGCGTCGTGCATCCGCATCCGGAACACGTTCGGCCGCTGGCGGTTGATGTCCGTGCGGCCCATGTAGATCTCGCAGTCCACGCCGAGGTGCGCCGCCGCCATCGCCGTCGCCGTGCCGTGCTGGCCCGCGCCGGTCTCCGCGATGATGCGCTCCTTGCCCATGTACTCTGCCAGGAGCACCTGGCCGAGTGCGTTGTTCAGCTTGTGTGCGCCGCCGTGGACCAGGTCCTCGCGCTTGAGGTACGCGTCGAAATCGTAGCGCGCGTCGAGGTTCGCGGCGCGCGTGAGGGGCGTCGGCCGCCCGCCGAACTCGCGGAGTCGCTCCCGGAACTCGTCCACGAAGCCGTCCTCGTTCGCCCGGACGTAGCGCTCGTAGGCGTCCGCGAGTTCCTCGACCGCGCCCATCAGCGCCTCCGGGACGTACTGTCCGCCGTACCGTCCGAACGTGCCGTCCGTGCTCACGCGTACACCAACCTCCCGGTCTCCGTCTCGGGGTCGCCGTCCATGATCGCGCTCCCGACGAGCAGGCCGTCGGCGCCCGCGGCGCGCATCCGCCGTGCGTCCGCGGGCGACGAGATTCCGCTCTCCGCGATCAGCGTCACGTCGTCCGGGGCTCGTCTCGCGGCCTCGCCGCTCGACTGTCCGAGGCGGCTCCGCCGCCTCGCTTCGGGAGCGACGCGCTCGAACGTCCCGAGGTCGACCGCTAGCTCGGCGAGGTCCCGGTTGTTCACGCCGACGAGGTCCGCACCTGCGTCGAGCGCGGCGTCGAGTTCGGCCCGCGAATGCACCTCCACGAGCGGCTGGAAGCCGCGGTCGCGCGCCGCCGCGACCATCCCGGGGAGGTCGTCGACGAACCGAGCGATGACGAGGACGGCGTCCGCCGCCACCGCGTCGAACTGGCGCTCGTCGAGCAGGAAGTCCTTGCGGAGCACCGGCACGTCCACCGCCTCGCGCACCCGCCGGAGGGCGTCGGACGACCCGCCGAAGTGCTCGGGTTCGGTGAGCACGGAGAGCGCGGCCGCGCCGCCCGCGACCATCGCCTCCGCGAGCGCGACTGGGTCGTCGTCCCGCGTCCCGTCGGTCGTCGGACTCGTCGGTTTCACTTCGGCGATCACTGGCGTTCGACCGTCCGCGGCCGCCCCCGCGAGCGCCTCCGGGAGCGAGCGCGCGTCCACGCTCACGCGGCCCGCCGGCGGCTCGCGCCCGCGCGCGGCGGCCAGGATGGACTCCACCGCCGGAGCGAGTTCGGCTGAATCGTGCATTGATGTTCACTGATGCACTGATTTGTACATAAGGCTTGTGTCCCGGATGGGTCTGTATGACTGGTCTTCCCCACTCGGGGGGCGGCGTGACCGGAGGGAGTGCCGCAGGACAAGCGAGCGGGCCGAAGCCCGCGAGCAGGGAGTCGTGACCGAGCACCGCAGTCGGCTGGGGAGGGCGTGGCTGCGGGTTCAGTTGTCAAGGTTTAGCTAGCTTGTTCCCGCAAGCAGCAGTTCTTCGCGTAGCAGTTGGAACATCATCCCCACTTCCACGCCAACCCCACACGAACCCCTAGCGGCAAACGTTCAAGTCACCGACGCCCAAGGGTCCGGTATGGACACCGCGGGCATCTTCGCGCGGGAGTCGACGTACCTGGACCGATACGTCCAGATCGGTGTGGCGGCGGAGAAGGTCATCAGCGTGTCGTTCCCCACCGAACTCGACGACGACGCGGCCGCCGACCATCCGGTGCTCGACCGCATCTTCGCGTACCTCGAGGGCGTGGAGGACGACTTCCGCGACGTGGACGTGGGACTGACGGTGCCGACGGACCGCCGCGGGGTGCTGGATGCGACGCGCGACGTGCCGTACGGCGAGCAGACGACGGTGGCGGCGCTCCTGCGACGCACGCCGGGTCTCGACCCGGACGAGGAGGCGGACGTCGAACTCGCGCGCACGGCGCTCTCGGAGAACCCGATGCCGATCCTGATCCCCGACCATCGCGTGCGCGACGGCGCGAGCGCGTGCCCGCCGGAGGTCGAGCAGCGGTTGCGGTCGTTGGAAGGACTCTGACCTGGGTGGCTGCGGAATCAGGTTCCTCCGCTGCAGTGGTGACTGCTACGGCCCCGAAAGCCCTCGGCCGCTACGCTCCCGGGACTCGCTGCGCTCCTCGGCTCGCTTCGCTCGCCTGCAGTGCTTGCGTCGTCCGGGTTCGCGTAGCGGCCTCGCCCTTTCGTTCCGCCAGGGCGGGGTTTTCTCCGCCGGCTGTAACCGCCGGCTGCCGAGCCAGCCGTTACCCGCGCTCGGTTGGCCGCACTGACCAGCACCGCCCCTGATAAACTACATAAGCGTAATTCGTTGTAATACTTTGTAATGTTTATATAGTTTATAAGTGGCGAGCCGCTCCGGCTTCCGATAACGCCGGAGCACTCCACCTCTCCGTCACTGTTCAGATTACCGGTCAACCACCGGCGACGGCCGGCCGACCATCCACCATCCTGGCGGACTTCGAAAGGGCGAGGGCGAGCGCCCGAGGGCTTTCGGGGCTAGGTAATCCGGTCTACCCGGCCGGACCAGCCAATCTGAACAGTACCCACCCCTCCCGACCGAAGCTCACCCCGGCCACTCGACACCCAGTCCCTCGTGGACGCCGAACTCCAGGGCGTTGACGAGCCAGTGCGCGACGAAGACGACGAGGAGGCTCCCCGTCAGCACGAACGCGGCGGCGAGCGCGAAGCCCAGGAGCGTCGTCACCGCCATGCCGCCCGGGCCCTGCGCGCCGTGCGCGAGGCCGAAGACGAGGCTCGACGCGACGGCGAGGAGCCAGGGCGAGACGCCGAAGCCGGCGGACAGCGCGCCGACGAGCGCGGCGCGAAAGAGGAGTTCCTCGAAGCCCGCGATGACGGGGAGCACGCCACACAGCAACACCAGCCAGCCGCGGAGGGAGGACGGCGCGAGCGCCTCCCGGAGTTCCTCGGAGTACGCGACGCCGGCCCGGTCCGCGGCCGCCGCGAGGAGTTCGTCCCCGGCGTAGAGCGCGACGCCGAGTGCCAGCCCGAGGCCGGCCGCCGCCGCGCCGACGCTCCCCGGGCCGAGGCCGAGCGCGGAACGCGGAACCCGGGTGTACCACGCGCCGAGGAGCAGGAGCGACCCGAGCAGGCCCTGCGAGAACGCGACGTTCACGAGGAGCGCACCCGTGGAGAGCTGGGGATGGTGGTCGGCGTCGTCGTCCGTGACCAAGCCCTGCGACGCCCGCGCGAGCGCGACGATGCCGACGGTGACGAGCGCGACCATACCGGCGAACGTCGCCCACGCTGGCTCGGGCATGGCTGGTGGTTGGAAGGGCGGTGAGGAAAAGGCGTCGGCAGCCGAGTCGAACTGCCGGGTCACCGACGCGGCACCAGTTCAGCACCCGTGAGCGAGCACACCCGAGCGGAAAAGAGGTGCTACTGCGGACTCGGGCTACCGGTCGGGCCGCCCTGGCCGACGTCGCGTTCGAGCGCGCGGCCGGTGATGTCCTTGAGGCGGTCGACGAGCGAGTCCTTCTCGGGTTCGCCCGCGAGCGCGATGTCGAGGACCTCGGAGATGTGCGAGACCGGGATGATCTCGACCATGTCCTCGTACTCGTCCTCGATCATCACGTCCTGCTCGTTCGACTTCGGGATGACGACGCGCTTGTAGCCCGCCTTCGCGGCGGCCTCGATCTTGTGGGTGACGCCGCCGACCGGGAGCACGTCGCCGCGCACGGAGAGCGACCCCGTCATGGCGAGGTCCTGCTCGATCGGGATGTTCTCCAGCGCGGAGATGACGGCGGTGGCGACGGTGATCGACGCCGAGTCGCCGTCGACGCCCTCGTGCATCTGCACGAACTGGATGTGCACGTCCTGCTCGCGGATGTCCTCGCCGCTGAACTTCTTGATGATGGCGGAGACGTTGTCGACGGCTTCCTCCGCGATCTCCTGGAGTCTGCCGGTGGCGATGACCTCGCCGCCCTCGCCCTGGCGGGGCGTGATCTCCGCCATCACCGGCAGGACGATGCCGGAGTCGCCGCCCATCACCGCGAGACCGTTGACGCGGCCGACGGCCTCGCCCTCGTTGACCTTGAGTTCGTAGTCCTTGCGGCGCTGGATGAACTCGTCGGCGACCTGCTGCTCGATGGAGCGCGAGCGCTTCTTCGCGCGGAGCACGTGGTCGCGCGTGGTCATCTCCGCGCCCTCGGCGCGCGCGATGTCGCCGGAGACGCGGACGAGTCCGCCGAGTTCGCGGAACCTGAGCGTGAGGTGGTCCTTGCGGCCGGCGCGGCGCTTCGCCTCGAGGATCAGCTCGCGGACGGCGTCCGGCTCGAAGTGGGGCAGCCGGCCGTCCTTCTCGACCTCCTGGGCGACGAAGCGCACGTACTTCCGGCGCATCTCCGGCGTCTCGCCGATGGTGTCGTCGAAGTACACCTCGTAGCCGTAGCCCTTGATGCGCGAGCGGAGCGCCGGGTGCATGTTCTCCATCGCGTCCATGTTGCCGGCCGCGATCATGATGAAATCGCAGGGCACCGGCTCGGTCTGGACCATCGCGCCCGAGGAGCGCTCGGACTGGCCGGTGATGGAGAACTGGCCCTCCTGGATGGCCGTCATCAGCTTCTGCTGGCTGCGGATGTCGAGCGTGTTGATCTCGTCGACGAACAGCACGCCCTTGTTGGCCTCGTGGATCGCGCCGGACTCGACGCGGTCGTGCGAGGGCGTCTCCATGCCGCCGGACTGGAACGGGTCGTGGCGGACGTCGCCGAGCAGCGCGCCGGCGTGCGCACCGGTCGCGTCCTTGAACGGCGCGGTGGTGCGGTCGGCGTTGTTGATGAGGAGCTTCGGCACCATCGCGTCGCTGCCCCGGCTGGAGTAGCGGAACGCGAGGTAGATGATACCGGCGGCGAGGATGCCGAGCAGCGGCTGGGTGGCGATGAGGAGGGAGTAGCCGATGACGATGGCGATGATGATCCACATCAGGAAGGAGCGCATCTGGTTGCGCTTCCGGGCCTCCTCCTTGTGGGCGTCCACGATCTGGTCGCCCTTGCCGGCGGGCACCGTGCGGACCTTCGGCTCGTTGGCGTCGTCGGGGTTGTGGTAGACGAGGACGTCCTGGAGGTTCTCCTTCGGCAGGAGTTCGGACATCGCCTTCGCCAGCAGCGACTTGCCGGTGCCGGGCGATCCGATCATCATGACGTGGCGGTGCTGCTTCGCCGCCTTCTTCACGATGTCGCGGGCCTCGTCCTGGCCGATCACCTGGTCGACCAGCCGGTCCGGCACGTCGACGTCGGCGGTCGACTCTATCTGGACGCCGCCGAGCAGGTCGTCCTCGGCGTTCTCCTCGTCGATCTCGACGTCACCGCTGACCTCGCTACCGAGGTCGTCGTCGAAGCCGTCGCCTGGCTCGACGGTGTCGCGGATGGTGTCGTCGCCGTCCTGTGGCGCCGGCGGTTCGTCGGACGGAGGGGCGTCGGCCGGCACGTCGTCGCCGGCCGGGCTTCCGTCGCGGGGCGAAGCGTCGCCGTCACGGGTAGTGGATTCGTCTGTACGATCGTTACTCATAGAATCTCTTTCGGTGTTTGGAATTCAGGGCCGGGCGACTGATATACTTTCTCCCTTCAAATCGACGGCGGACGCCGGGACAGGCGCCGAGAGCGGCGTTTCCGGGCGCTTCGGCCGGCGACTCGCCACGCTTAAGCCGACGGCAACCGCATAGCCGGCCGATGACGCGCGGTTTCTACATCGGCCGGTTCCAGCCGTACCACAGCGGCCACCATCAGGTCGTACAGGAGATCGCCGAGGAGGTGGACGAACTCGTGGTCGGCATCGGGAGCGCCGGGGACTCCCACACGCGCCACGACCCGTTCACCGCCGGCGAGCGCATCATGATGATAACGAAGTCGATCCACGACCTCGACCTGGTGACGTACGCGGTGCCCATCGAGGACCTCGACCGGAACTCGGTGTGGGTGAGCCACGTCCAGAGCATGACGCCCGTCTTCGACGTGGCGTACTCGAACAACCCACTCGTGATCCAGCTGTTCCGCGAAGCGGGCATCGAGTGTCGCACGCAGCCGATGTTCGACCGCGACGAACTCGAGGGGACGGAGATCCGGCGGCGGATGATCGAGGGCGGCGACTGGGAGGGGGTCCTGCCGGAGCCGGCGGTCGAGGTCGTCGAGGAGATCGGCGGCATCGAGCGCATCCGGCGCGTCAGCGACTCGGACGCGAACGGCGAGTGGGAATGATCACGCTGGCCTCCGACTTCGGCTCGCCGTATCCGGCGGCGATGAAGGGGGTGATCCTCCAGCGCTCCGACGCCCGGCTGGTGGACGTGGCCCACGACCTCCCCCGGCAGGACGTGCGCGCGGCGGCGTTCTGGCTCCGGGAACTGCTCCCCTACTTCCCGCCCGCCGTCCACCTCGTCGTCGTGGACCCGGGCGTCGGCACGGACCGCGCTGCACTCGTCGTCCGCGCGGGCGACCACGCGCTCGTCGCGCCGGACAACGGCGTGGCGATGCCCGCGGCGCGGCGGCTCGCCGCCGGCGGCGAGGCCGACCACGGCGGCGCTACTGACGACGGCACCGGCGTTGAGGTGTTCGAGTGGCGCTACGAGAACCCGGCGAGTGCGACGTTCCACGGCCGCGACGTGTTCGCGCCCGCGGCGGCCGCGGTCCACGAGGCGGGCGTGGCGAACGCCGAGTCCCTCGACTCCGTCTCGCCCGCCGACGACCACGCCGACCTCGCGTTCCCGGAACCGGCCACGTCCGATTCGGGCGCGCGCGGCGAGGTGCTGGTCGTGGACGGCTTTGGGAACGCCATCACGAACGTCCCCGGCGACGTGCTCGACGGCCGGTTCGGCGACACGGTGCTCGTGAACGGCGTGTGGGCACCCGTCCGGCGCGCGTACGCCGACGTGAAGCCCGGGCGTCGACTCGTCACCGTCGGCAGCCACGGCAACGTCGAACTCGCCGCGAACCAGGGCCGGGGCGACGAGTCGTTCGGCGTTCGGCGCGGTGGCACGGTGCGACTATCGTTCTGAAGGGGCGAACGCGCTACTCGGCGGCGATGATGTCGTCGATGCGGACGATCATCGTCGCGGCCTCCGTCGCGGCGTCGACCGCCTCGCGCTTGACGGCGGCGGGGTCGAACACGCCGGCCTCGACCGGGTCCGCAACGTGGCCGGTCTCGCCGTCCGCGATGATGCCCGCGAGGCCGGACTCGTTGGCGGCGCGCAGGTCCACGAGCGCGTCGATGGGATCCATGCCGGCGTTCGCCGCGAGCGTGCGCGGGAGGGCTTCGAGCGCGTCGGCGAATGCCTCGACGGCGAGCTGCTCGCGGCCCTCGACGCCGGCCGCGGCGTCGCGTACGGCTCCGGCGACGCGGATCTCCGTGGTGCCCGCGCCGGGGACGACGCCACCCTCGTCGAGGGCGGCCGCGACCACGTCGAGCGCGTCCGCCAGCGCGCGCTCGAGTTCGGTGACGACGTGCTCGGTGCCGCCGCGCACGAACAGCGTAACGGACTCGGCGTCCGCACCGCCCTCGACGAACGTCACGTCGTCGCCGTCGTACGTCTCGACGGTCACGGTCTCCGCGAACCCGAGGTCGTCGGCGTCGATGTCGAGGACGGTCCCGATCTTCGACGCGCCGGTGGCGCTGGCGATGGCTTTCGCGTCGGAGGACGACAGGCTCTCGTACGCGAGGATGCCCTCGCGTGCGAGCGCGGCGGCGGCGCGGTCGTCGATGCTCTTCGTGGCGAACAGCACGTCCACGCCGGCGTCCGCCAGGCTCTCGGCGTACTGCCGGAACTCGCGCTCCTCGGCCTCGATGGCGGCGTCGAGCTGGTCGGCGGACGTGATGTTGTACTCCGCGTCGATCTCGGTCTCGCGCTTCTCCAGCTTCGCGTCGAGCACCGCGACGGTGGCGGCCTCGACGCGGCGCGGCGCGTCGTCGCGCTCCGGCTCCTCGTCCACGACGACGCCCTCGACCAGGCTGGTCCCCCCGGCGCTCCCGCCGGTCTTCGTGAACACGTGTACGCCGTCGCGGTCGACGCCGTCGTCGCCCTGGACGCGCCGGACGGCGTCGACGACGAGGTCCGCGAGGTGCTCGGCGGACACGTCGCCGGTGCCCTTGCCCGTCATCGACGACGACGCGACCTGCCGGAGGCGGTCGTCGTCGAGTTCCTCCTCGGTGAGGTCCGCGATGGTCTCGCGGGCGATGTGTCGCGCCTCCGCGTAGCCCTCCACGACGGTCGTCGGGTGAACGTCGTCGTCGAGGAGGTCCTGTGCGGACGCGAGCAGTTGGCCGGCGAGGACGGCGGCGGTCGTGGTGCCGTCGCCGACCTCGTCCTCCTGAGCCTCCGCGACCTCGACCAGCATCTGTGCGGCCGGATGCTCGACGTCCATCTCCTCCAGGATGGTCACGCCGTCGTTCGTGATGACGACGTTCCCGTCGGTGTCCACGAGCATCTTGTCCATGCCGCGCGGGCCGAGCGTCGTGCGGACCGACTCCGCGATGGCCTTGCCGGCGGCGATGTTCGATCCCTGTGCGTCGCGTCCCCGGGTGCGTCGGGTGTCCTCGCCGAGGATGTAGACGGGACTACCCATGTTTCGTGACGTTGCCATACAGCTACCACAGACGTTTGCAGTTCTATATAACTATTTCTATGTTTTCGAGGGCGTCCTGGTTCTTACAGGTGGTTCCTCGTGGGTCCGCGGGTGAGGGTGTCGCACGCCCGGCGGGAGATGACGTCTACCGGGAGGACTCCGCGGCGGCCTCGATGGCGCGGTCGATGTCGGCGAGGATGTCCGCGGGGTCCTCGATGCCGACGGAGAGCCGGACGAGGTCGGGCGTCACGCCGCTGGCCGCCTGCTCGGACTCGGAGAGCTGCTGGTGGGTGGTGCTCGCGGGGTGGATGACGAGCGTCTTCGCGTCGCCGACGTTGGCGAGGAGGCTGGCGAGTTCGGTCGCTTCGCAGAAAGCCTTCCCGGCCTCGTAGCCCCCTTCGAGGCCGAACACGAGCATCCCGCCGTAGCCGCCGACGGACGGAACGTCCGTCGAGGATCGCCTCGTTCCGTTCGTCTCGCCGCCGTCGAGATACGTCGACGCTTCCTCGTGTGTCTCGTGCGATTCGAGGCCGGGGTACGCGACCCACGCGACATCGGGGTGGTCGGCGAGGTACTCCGCGACGAGCGCGGCGTTCTCGGAGTGGCGCTCCATCCGCAGCGGCAGCGTCTCCAGGCCCTGGAGGGTCTGCCACGCGTCGAACGGCGACTGCTGGTTGCCGAGGTCCCGCAGTCCCCGGGTGCGGGCGGCGTACGCGAACGCAGCGTCGCCGAACGTCTCCCGGAAGTTCAACCCGTGGTACGCGGGGTTGTCCGCGGCTATCTCGGGGTGACGCTCCGCGTTCCAGTCGAACGTGCCACCGTCGACGAGCACACCGCCAATCGTGGTGCCGGAGCCGTGGAGCCACTTCGTCGTGGAGTGCCACACCAGATCCGCGCCGTGCTCGATGGGGCGGCAGAGCGCCGGGGTGGCGAACGTGTTATCGACGAGCAGCGGTGCACCGGCGTCGTGTGCGATTTCGGCGACGCGCTCGATGTCGGGCGTGACGAGCGCGGGGTTGCCGATGGTCTCCAGGTGGACGTACGCGGTGTCGTCGTCCACGGCCGCCTCGTAGCCCTCGTAGTCGAGCGGGTCGACGAACCGCGTGGTGACGCCGCGCTTCTCGGCGGTGTGCGTGAGGTAGGTGTACGTACCCCCGTAGAGCGCGGAGGAGGAGACGACGTTGTCACCGGCCTCCGCTAGCACGAAGTTGGCGAGGTCGAACGCCGCCATCCCCGACGCGGTGGCGAGTGCCGCGACGCCGCCCTCGAGGTCGGCGATGCGCTCCTCGAGGACGGCGTTCGTCGGGTTCATGATGCGGCTGTAGATGTTGCCGGGTTCTTCGAGCGCGAACAGCGCGGCGGCGTGCTCGGGATCGTCGAAGACGTACGACGTGGTCTGGTAGATCGGTGGTGCACGCGCGCCGGTCGCGGGGTCTGGCTGCTCCTGGCCTGCGTGGAGGCTCCGGGTTCGGAACCCCTGAGAGTCATCGGTCACGACGAGTTTGGATTAACCGTGGTTATCTAAGCAGGTTCCGATATGAGCAATATTCATGCAAAGCTACGACGCCGCGGTTCCCACGACCACAACGGTCAAGGTGGAACCCCGAGCAGGGACAAAGGATGCTGGAGATCGAGCACGGGTTCAGAGTCGTGGACGTCCACGCCCGGCTCAATGCCGCCTCGAGCGGCCACCCGCGCAGCCGCACCATCGACGCCGACGGTCTCGAACGCGAGATGCACCAGGCGGGCATCGTGCGCGCCGTCGTGTTCCCCGACCCGCAGCCCGACGGCGGCTACCTCCGCGCGAACAACACCGTCGCACGCCGCGCCGTCGAGCGCCCGTTCGTCGCGTTCGCGCGCATCAGCGGCCCGCGCAACGTCGGGGACGACCCCGCGTCGCGGCTCCGGAACTTCGCCGCGCGCCGCAAGGAGTGGCACACCTCCCCCGGCGACGTCGAGCAGTACGCGTACGACGACCGGTTCTACGGCTTCAAGCTCGACCCCGTGCGCGACGGTCTCCCCGACGCGGAGGTGCTCGACGCGATGGACGACGTCGGCCTGCCCGCGCTCGTCCACGGCGGCCGGGGCTTCCCGCCGGACGCCGTCGCCGACGCGCTGCTCGACCGGGAGTTCCCCGTCGTGCTCGCACACTTCGGCGGCCACCCGCTCGACCGGACGCTGATGGACCGGGCCATCGACCTGCTGGAGCGCCACGACGCCCTCTACCTCGACACGAGCGGTGTCCGGTTCCGCGAGCAGCTCGAACGCGCCGTCATGGAGCACCCCGACCGCGTCGTGTTCGGGAGCGGCGTGCCCGCCGTCCACCCGAACGTCGCCATCATGGAGGTGCTGACGCTCGACGTGCCCGAGGACGCGATGCGGCGCGTGTTCTCGAAGAACGTCGAGCGCATCGGCGACGGCGCGTTCGGCGACGCGCTCCGCGAGGGATAGACTGCGCGGGGAGAGCGAGACGGAACGGGAGACGGGACGGGGAGACGGAATCGGAGCGAGACGGAAAGCCCCGGCTCTCGACGGGCGTGGAAAGGGGGAAGGGGGAGGATGCCGCGAGGGGCGGAAAGAGTTGCCCGTTCGCGGGCCTTTCGGCAGTTCATTGTAGACCACCACCCGATAATAAACTTTTTCCTGCCCGATAGTTGTCTGCGCCGACCCGACGTGGCACCGGAATCGGTCATCGAACCCCACGGAGACGGTCCAATCGGGCGGCGTTCGGGCGTTACCGCCAGTCGTACCGCGCCACCGCGCGGTCGCCGCGCGCCGACACCCCGTTCGGGTTCCGCGTCGCCGACCGGTCCGCCGCGCGCGCCCGCAGCCCCTCCGTCGCACCCACCGCGATGTTCGGCACCACCGACCGGCCGACGCCCACCCAGTTCGACGGCGTCTCGTCGCCCGTCACCACGTCCCGGAGTACCGACACCGCGTCCCGGCCCGCGTTCCGGAGCGTCCGCGCCGCCACCGTCGCGCGCGGCCCGTAGTTCTTCGTCAGCCGGTACGCGAGCGACCGGTACTTCAGCCCCCACACCGGGCCGTTCTCCCCGGCCGTCCGGTCCGCCACGTCGCTGCCGTCCTCGCGCAGCACCGTCATCCGCGAATCCCACGCCACCTCGCGGTCCATCCCCGCCAGCCGGTGCGCCGCGTCGCGCGCCCCGCCCGTGTCCAGGTACTCGTCGAAGCCGTCGAGTACGTCGAGAGCATCCCGGCGGAGCGCCACGTTCCCGCCGTCGAAGTACGTCACCGTCCGTCCCGCTATCGTCGCGCTCTCCGGGGTCTGCGTCGTCACCCCGCCCTTCACCGACCGGTGGACCGGCCCCGTCACCACGTCCGCGCCCGCAGCGAGCTGCTCGCCCAGGGCGTCCAGCCACGAGCCGTCGACCCGCGACCGCTCGCCGACGAACGCGATCACGTCGCCCGTCGCCGACGCGATGCCCGCGTTCCGCGCCGCGTTGATGTTGCGCTCCGCGAGTTCCACGAGCACGTCCGCGACCTCGTGGTCGCGCACCATCCCGCTCGTGCCGTCGGTGGACGGGCCGTTCACGACGACCACCTCCGCGTCCGGTGCGTACTCGCCCAGGGCGTCCAGACACCCCGCGAGCACGTCCCGGCCGTTGAGCGTCGACACGACCACCGACAGGTCCATGACCGGTCCTCAGGGGGCCGCGGGGAAAAAGACACCGTATGACGGTCGTCAGCGCGGGAATCGGCTGAAGAGGACTGCAGCAGGCGCGGCGACCTTCGACCGCGACGCCGGAACTCACCTGCGCCAGCGCCGCTCACTCCGCGCGGTGCACGGGCCGTTCGTTCCACTCGTTCCCCGCTCGCACGGTACTGGCACTCACTCCGTTCGTGCCACCCGGCTCGCGGGTCGCTCGTTTCACTCGCTCCCCGCTCGCTCAGTAGGTGGCGCTCCCTTCGGTCGCGCCACCCGCGCGTCCCAGTACGACACGGACGCGAGCGGGTCGCCAAGCGAGGTGTCGCCGAGCGAGGCGTCGACGGCGCGGAAATCGTCCGCGATCCAGTCCGGGAGCTTTCGGTAGAGGCCGTACGGAACGACGAAGTCGTGTTCCGCGTGCGCGAGCCGGAGGCCGGCGTCCGCGACCAGCGTCTCGACCTCGTCGTCGGAGTAGAGCCGCGACCCCATCGGCAGCAGCCAGTTGTAGAGCGAGCGCGCGGAGTTGCGCTTGAACGTGTCGAAGAACACCTGGTCGCGCGACACCCGGCACATCTCCGCGAGGAACTTCGCGGGCGTGTCCGCGAGGTGGAAGAATCGCATGGCGAACACGGTGTCGAAGTGGTCGTCGGGGAACGGGAGGCGGGCGGCGTCGCCGCGCATGAACTCGAGGTGGTCGTCGACGCCGAGTCGCTGGGCCTTCTCGCGGCCCTGGCCGAGCATCGCGGCGGAGATGTCGAGGCCGACGATGTCCGCGCCGCGCTCCGCGAGCATCGCGGTGAACCGGCCGGTGCCGCAGGCGATTTCGAGGACCTTCCGCTCCTCGACCGGGCCGAGCGCGTCGAGGACGGCCTGCTTCTCGCGGCGGTCGATGAGGCGGCCGCCCCGCGAGAACCGCTTCTCCTCGTACTGCTCGGCCACCTCGTCCGCCTGGTACCACTCCTGGCCTTTCACGCTTCTGTCCCAAGGTGTTGCGCCCGGGGATAAAACGGTACTGAATCCGATAGCGCGGCCCGACAGCCGGTGGGCACGGACCGCGGTCGGACGAGATGGCCGACGGAACCGGGGTAAGCCTATACCGATTGCGGCCGAAGGCAGCGCCATGCCCAGGTGCAGGAACTGCCACGGCGAGTACGACGCGGACGAACTCGTCCGGCACGAGCGCGACGGCCTCGTCGTCGTCCACTGCCCCGAGTGCGAGTTCGCCATGGGGTTGTACAACAGCCACGGCTCGCGCCGCACCCGACGCCGACCTTAAACAGTATTAGGAATCCGTATTGTATGGACACCCACATAGACAACCTTTACCTGTCGTTGTCGGCGAGAGCGTAGCATGAGCACGTCCACCGGGGATAGCCCAGCGTCACCGATAGAGACCAGCGAGCAGTTCCGGGAGCGCCTGCGCGAACTCCCGCCGAGCGCGAAGCTCGTCGCCAAGGTGCTGGAGGCCGACTCCCCGCTCTCCCAGGGTCGCCTCGCCGAGGAGTCGTTGCTGCCCGACCGCACCGTCCGCTACGCCCTCAACCGCCTCGACGAGGCGGATCTCGTGGCGTCGCGGTACAGCTTCCGGGACGCCCGGAAGCAGGTGTACTACCTCGAGGACTGACCGACCCTTTTTCACCGCCCCGTTCCGAGTTCCGCGCGTGCCAATCAGGGTTCCCGTGGCGACGGCGGCGCGCGCACCCGGCGGCGAGACGAACGCCTACCTCACCGGCGAGTCCGACGTCCTCCTCGTCGACCCCGCCGACCGCGCACCCGCGCTCAACGACCGCGCGGACGCCGTCGCGCACGTGGCGGTCACGCACGCGCACCCCGACCACGTCGGCGGCGTCGCCGACTACGCCGCCGAGACCGGCGCGACGGTGTGGGCGCACGCCGGCTTTACGGACCGCTTCGAGCGCGCCACCGGCGTCGCGCCCGACCGCACGTTCCGCGACGGCACCACCATCCCCGCCGACCCGCCGGTCGAGGTGATCGAGACGCCGGGGCACGCCCCCGACCACGTCGCGTTCCAGGTGGGCGACGAGATTCTCGTCGGCGATCTCGCCGTCGCTGAGGGGAGCGTGATGGTCGGTGCGGCGGAGGGCGACATGCGCGCGTACCTCACGAGCCTCCGGCGGCTCCACGCCCGCGACCCCGACCGCCTCCTCCCCGGCCACGGCCCGGTCATCGACCGGCCGCGCGAGCGCCTCGCCGAACTCGTCGCGCACCGCCTCGACCGCGAGCGCCGGGTTCTGGCCGCCGTCGATGACGGCGCGGAGACCGTCGATGCCATTCTCAATGCCGCCTACGACAAGGACCTCTCCGGCGTCCGCGACCTCGCCGCCGAGACCGTCAGGGCGCACCTCGAAAAGCTCGACGTGGAGGGAAAGGTGGCGTGGGACGGGGAACGGGCGGAGCCAGTTGACGGTAGCGACCTCGGCTGAAGCGGAGTGGAAATCCGACGGATTACGGCAGGCCGACCAACCGCACCCCTGGCGGACTGAAAGGGCGAGGCGCGCTGCGGTCCCGTGGCTCGCTGCGCGCTTCGCGCCATCGCTCACTTCGTTCGCTCGGGCGCTCCAGTGCTCGTGTCGCCCGGCTTCCCGCAGCGCGCCGAGGGCTTTCATCGAAACGTCGGAGACAGCAGGGTAGCCAACACCTCGATCGGAACGCGCCGCTTTTCCGCCTGGCCCGCCCACGCCACTACATGGACAGCCTCGAAGCCGAACTCGACGCGGCCCGCGACCTCGACGTGGCGGACCTCGCGGACGCCATCGAGTCCATCGGCTTCGAGTGCACCAGGTGCGGGGCGTGCTGTAAAGCGGGCGAGGCGTCTTGCGCCTCGGAACACGCGAGCGGTGAGCAACGCGAACCGCGAGCCGAGGCCGACGACCCGCACACCGCGACCGTGTTCCCGGACGAGGTGCGGGACCTCCAGGCCGCCGCGAGTGCCGGCGGCGAAGGGAACGACCTGGAGTACGACTGGCGCGACGTGGCCCGCCCGATGCCGTACGGTCTCCGGGAGGGCGACGACGGACCGGAGGGCGAGACGTTCGAGTGGGCGCTCGGAACCGACGGCTGCGGCGACTGCACGTTCTATCGAGAGGACGACGACGGCACCGGCGCGTGCTCCGTCCACGCCGACCGGCCGCTAATCTGCCGAACCTACCCGTTCTCCGTCGCGCTCGGCGGCACGAGTCAGCCGATGGGCGAAGCGGTGGACAGCGTTGCGCTGCCAGCGCAACGGGAAACCGGTGAAACCGGCGACGAAGCCGGGATGGTCCGCGCGCACGAGTGCGAGGGACTGGGGCGCGACATCTCGCGCGGCGACGCCGAGGAACTCGCCGCGGCGCTCAAGCAGCGCGCGGTGCGGGAGCTGGAGGAAGCAATCGCGGTGCGTGACAGCTACCGGCCCGTCGACGCAGGACCGGGCGAGGTCGTCGTTCACGACTCCGAGGGCGCGAAACGCCCGGACGGCACCCGCGTCGACTCCGGCTGAACCAACCTGCTTCCCGACAGTTCTAAGGCGGTCGGCCCCGAACCACCGGTGGAGGACCCACCTGTGGAGATATCTGACAACCTACTCTGTCTGTTCAACGCCGAAGTCACCCGGGACGGCGACGACTACGTCGTGCGCATCCCCCGCCGCGAGATCGAGCAGGGTGCCGTCGAACCCGACGACGTGTACCGCGTCGCACTCCTCGCGCGCCAGGACCGCGACGACGGCGGCAGCAGCGTCGAGAGCAGCACGGACTCCGCGTCCACCGGCCCGCCCTCCGAACCCCAGCCGCCCGTCGAGGAGGGCGAGATCCGGTACGTCGAGATCGAGGACCTCGGCAAGCAGGGCGACGGTATCGCCCGCGTCGAACGCGGCTACGTCATCATCGT
>CAZYYH010000018.1:0-22674 GCA_964651725.1 uncultured Halobacteriales archaeon
CGTCGTCGAGGACGGCGTGCATCGCGTCGAACGCGGCGCGGCCGTCGCCCGCGTCGAGCGCCGTCCGCGCGTCCGCTGAGAGGTCGGCGAAGAGGTCGTCCCACATCTCGATCATGGGGTACGGCGGCGAGGTGACGACGAGTTCGACGGAGTCGTCCTCGACGGCCTGCATGTCGCGCGCGTCGTCGACGACGACGCGGTGACGGGTCTGCATCGAATGGGTCTGCCGGCCCCGGTTTCTTAAGGACTTCGCCACGCGGGCAGAAAGCGGGCGGGGCGACCGAACGCAGTGAGGGAGCGTCTGGACCGCGAGTGGCGACTGGACGGAGCCACGAGCCGGGCGCCGGCCTCGCAACCACGAGGCCAGCATCCGGGAGGCGACCGGCCGCGAAGCCACAGGTTGGCTTATCGGCGCGCGCGGCGTGCCATCGGTATGGCGAGCGACCCACCGAGCACGCGCGAACTCCGACGCGGCATGACGGTCCGGGTGGTCCAGGAGCAGGACGACCAGCCCGGCGCACCCATCCTCGGCGACGTGCAGACCGTCCTCGAGGAGGGCGACGCGCCGCCGGGCGGTCCGCTGGTGAAGCTGCAGTCGGGCGCTGTCGGCCGCGTGAAGGAGGTCGTCGCGGACGAGTGACCGCGGACGAAGAGTTCGACCGCGACGCGACCGGACAGTAAGCGCCTACTACCGGTCGCGCGCGTCGTCGGACCGCGCGTAGAAACCGCATTGTTTTACCGCTCGGCGGTGACAGCCAGAACTGATGAGCGAGCACGCGCTCGGGACAGTCACACACGAGTTCCCGAACCCGCAGACGGCGGAGAACGTGACCTACGACCCGTCGCTCGACGAACTCCGAGCGTTCTCGGAGGAACTGGAGACGACGACCGAGTACGGGAGTGCGTCGTACGTGAGCGAGTTCCGGTCGCGGAGCGCCGACCGCACGTCGAACACCGTCGACCACGAGTTCACGGAGACCGACCGCGAGCGGATGCTCGACGCCCAGGAGCGCGCGAGCGAGCGCGAACTCGTCTGCCTCGACCGGATAGTGGGTCGCCACCCCGAAACCGCGTTCTGCTGCCGGCTCTACGTCCCCAGAGAGTACGGCCGGATCGCGCTCGCGTGGGCGAAGCTGCTGGAGCCCGCGCCCGACGGCCGCGAGCCGGACTTCGAGACGCTCCAGCTCCCCGACTACGACGACACCCGCATCCGCGTCGACGTGGACGCCGGCGTCACCTACGTCCTCGGGAGCGACTACACCGGCGAGGCGAAGAAGTCGTTCCTGCGGCTGTTCATGTACCGCGCGAAGCAGCAGGGCGGCCTCGGTCTCCACGCCGGCAGCAAGCGCGTGTGCGTGGCGGACGAGGACGGCGACGACCTCCGCGAGGTCGGCCAGGCGTTCCTCGGGCTCTCCGCCACCGGCAAGTCCACGCTCACCAGCCACGGCTGCTGGCTCGACCACCCCGAGCGCGCGGAGATGCTCCAGGACGACGTGTGCGCGCTCCTCCCCGACGGCACCGTCACCGGCTCCGAGGGTGGCGGCCTCTACATCAAGACCATCGGTCTCGACGCCGACGAGCAGCCCGGCCTCCACCACGCCGCCACGCAGGAGCACGCGGTCCTGGAGAACGTCACCGTCGACGACGACGGCACCGTCGACTTCCACGACGACACCCTCACGAGCAACGGCCGCGCGATCGTCCTCCGCGACGACCTCCCGAGCGCGAGCGACGACATCGACCTCCCGAACGTCGATCAGGTGTTCTTCATCACGCGCAACCCGGTGATGCCCCCGGTCGCGCGCCTGTCGCCCGAGCAGGCCGCCGCCGCGTTCATGCTCGGCGAGTCCATCCAGACCAGCGCCGGCAACCCCGACGAGGCCGGCGAGGCCATCCGCGTCGTCGGCACCAACCCCTTCATCGTCGGCTCCGAGGGCGAGGAGGGCAACCGCTTCTTCGACCTCGTCGACGCCAACGACGTGGACTGCTTCGTCATCAACACCGGCCACCTCGGCGACGAGGCCAAGGACGTCGGCGTCGAGGAGTCCGTCTGCATCCTCACCGAGGTCGCGCGCGGCAGCATCGACTGGCGACGCGACGACGTGCTCGGGCTGGAGATCCCGGAGGCGGTCCCCAACATGGACATCGACGAGTTCTACCCCCCGGACCACGTCGACAACTACGCCGGCGAACTCGCCGCCGTGCGCGCCGAGCGACAGGAGTATCTCCGGCAGTTCGAGGACCTACGCGAGGAGATCAGGGACGCCGCGTACTGAGTTCGAGATTGCTGATTCTGAGCTTCGACGACCGAACGCTGGACACGGCGAGGTACCCGACACCGCCGCCAGTCCACCACCGCGGTCAGGAACGCCGAGTCCGGAGCACCGCGAGTACGAGTAGCGCGACGAGCGTCGTCAGTGCGGTGAATCCCGGCAGTCCGGGGGCCTCGGTCCGTCCCTCATCAAGCCCGGTCGTCGTAGCTCGCTCCCTCGTCGTCGGCGAACGCTCCGACGTCGTCGTTTCCGGTGTCGTCCACGTCGACGCCGTCGTCGTTCCTGACGATTCCGTCGTCGGCTGGGACCGTTCCTGGAACTCGATTATCGGGCTGTCGGGGACGGTCCCCCGCGACCAGTCGTCGGGGAGGTCGTACCCGAACTGGACGGCAAAGCGCTCGCCGCCGTGGATCTGCACCGGCCGATGGACGCGACGGTACTGGAACGCGAGGGTGTCCGTCTCCACGACGGCGTACACTGTCGAGGCGTCGCGGTAGACCGTCACGTTCGCCGGACCGAGGGACGCCACGATTCGGTTCGCATTCGTCGTCGGGTTGGTCTGTATGATCCGGAACTCCGCGTCGCCGTCGAGCGCCGCGAAGAACCGCGCGGTCGGCGAACCGCTGGTGGCGTTCATGGCGTCGGCGAGTCGCTCGGATTCGATGGCGACCACGAGCACGTCCCCGACTGTCACGCTGCCGGCAGAATCCACCGTCCCGCTCGCTATCGCAGCTTCGACACTCTCGGCGCTATCGAAGCTGGCGTTCGACGCCCGGTACACCGTCACGTTCTCGCCGCCATCGACTGCAGCAGCCGGTGGAAAGCCGACCGCAAGCGCTATCAGAACGAGGAGGAGAAGAGCGCCCCCGAGAGAACAGAGGCGTGCTCCCAGGTTCGGACGTTCGCCGATCTGACGCATAGAGTCCCAGTTGTGAGAGGAGATGGATAAGAACTACTGAAGCTTAAAGCGTGGCTTGAGTCATCGCGTCCCGCGTCGGCCCACGGCGGTGACGGAGTGTACGAGCTGGCCGTCCTACTTCGTTCGCCGGCACGACGCGCCGAGCAGTTTCACTCCGCGGAGGGGCTTTATCACTCGTCCCCGGGAATCGGGAGCAGAGTTCGACGATGCCATAGCAGGATTCGAGCGGAACGGCCCGGATGGAGTTAAGTTCGGTCTACGTCGGCGTCAAGGACATGGAGCGCGCGCTGGAGTTCTACGAGGAAGCGTTCGAGATGGACCCGAGCAGGAAGAAGAACGGTTCTCGAAGTTCGCGTTCGACACTGGCGATTTCGGCCTGTACAACGCGGGATACGACGGGTACGACCTCGATTTCGGGAACAACTGCGTACCGAACTTCGAGGTGGACGACGTCGAGGCCGCCTACGACAGGATCGAGCAGATAGCGCCGGAGATAGTCTACGACGACGTTCTCGAGTTCGGCGACCACCGGACCTTCCACTTCGTCGATACCGAGGGGAACGAGATAGAGGTGTTCAGCATCGACGGCGGGTAGCCCGCTCTCTGGCCCCGACGAGTACGGCCAGTCGCCACGCCGTACCGCGCCCCCACCGCCACTATAAACCTTATAAGTGTAACACTCTGTAATATATTGTAATACATTGTAACTTTCAAGTAGTTTATCAGGGATGGCCCCCACCCACTCCGGCCGCCGCGGCACAGAACTACCCGACCAGCGATTCGAGCCGGTCGCCGAGGTCGTCCTGCTCGACCGTCGGCGCGTCCACCGTCACGTCGGGGCGCTCGGCGAGGCCGGTGCCGGTGGCGACGACGACCGCGGTCTCGTCCGCGTCGATCTCGCCGGTGGCGGTGAGGTCGCGGACGCCGGCGAGCGGGACGGCGGACGCGGGTTCGACGGCGAAGCCGGCGTCCGTGGCGAGCCGGCGCTGGGCGTCGCGGATGGCGTCGTCCGGGACGGAGACGACCGCGCCGCCGGTCGCGCGCGCCGCCGTGAGCGCCCGGGTCCCGCTCGGCGGGTCGGCGTTGGCGATGGAGTACGCGACGGTGTCGCCGGGGGAATCGAGGGGTTCGACGCGGTCGGCTCCGGCGCGGAACGCGGCGGCGATGGGGTCGCAGGCGGCCGCCTGCACGAGGTAGAGCCGGGGCGGGTCGGCGAGTTGGCCGGCGGCGGAGAGGTCCCGCAGTGCCTTCCACGCGGCGCTCGCCAGGCCGCCGCTGCTCGCGGGGAGGACGAGCGCGTCCGGCGCGGGGTCGCGGTCCGCCAGGATCTCCAGCGCGACGGTCTTCTGGCCGGCGACGCGGAGCGGCGAGTCCGAGTTCACGAACTCGACGCCCAGCGACTCGCCGAGTGCGAGCGCGTCGTGGTAGAGCCGACCGTAGTCGCCGTCGACGCGCAGGACGGTCGGGTCGTAGCGCGCGATGGGTGCGAGGCGTTCCGCCGGGATGTCGCCGGGCACGAGCACGACGCACTCCGGGTCGCTCGCGGCGGCGTGCGCGGCCATACTCCGCGCCATGTTGCCGTGCGAGACGGTGCCGACCCAGTCGCGGTCCCGCTCCGCGGCCCACGCGACGCCGACGGCGCTCCCGCGGTCCTTGAAGCTCCCCGTCGGGTTCGCGCCCTCGTCCTTCACGAGTAAACGGCAGCCCGCGTAGTCGTCGAGTGCAGGGCGGCGCGACTGAAAGGAGCGCCGCCGGTTGCGCGAACGGCCGGAGGCCGTGAGCGAGTCCGACGAGCGACCCGTGAGCGTCGGCGCGCGCACGAGCGGCGTGCCGCCGGCCGCGCCGCCCACGCCCGCGGGCTCCGCGACGGGCAGCAGGTCGGCGAACCGCCACGCCCCACGGCGGTCGTCGGCCGGGCCGTCGTAGCTGGTGGCGTCGGCGTCGAGCCACATCGGCTCGCCGCAGACGCAGCGCTGGCCGTCGGCGAGGGAGGCGGTCGCGCCGCACGCGTAGCACGTCGTCGAGGCGGACACGTTCACTCCACCCGGAGCGCGGCCGGCGGGTCGCCGGGCAGCCGGTCGCGGTCGTGGGGTGCCTCGAAGTTGAGGTCGGGGCCGACCGGCGTTATCTCGCCCTGGTAGTAGCCCTGGTCCCTGATGTGGTCCATGTACACCGTCTCCGCGAAGCCAGGGGTCGTGTACAGATCCCGGAGGTACGGCCAGAGGTGGTCGTACTGGTGGAGGAACTGCTTGTCGCACTCGAACCCCGTGTGGTAGGCCGCGTCGAACCGGATCAGCGTCGGGAACATGCGGGCGTCCGCGAGCGTCAGCCGGTCGCCGGCGAGGTAGCGCCGGTCCGCGAGCACCCCGTCCCAGTGGTCGAGTGCGTCGAAGAGGGCCTCGACGGCCTCGTCGTAGGCGGCCTGCGACTCCGCGAAGCCCGCGCGGTACACGCCGTCGTTGATCGGCTCGTAGATGGCGTCGATTATCCGGTCCACCTCGTCCCGGTAGCCCTCGGGGTAGAGGTCCACGTCGTCGCCGTACTCGCCGAACGCGGTGGCGAACGACCGCATGATCTCGATGGACTCGTTGTTGACGATGGTCTCCGCCTCCCCGTCCCACAGCACCGGCACCGTCACCCGACCCGTGTACTCCGGGTCGGCCGTCGCGTACACCTCGCGGAGGTAGTCGCTTCCGTTCACCGTGTCGGGCGTGCAGCCCGCCTTCTCCGGCGAGAACTCCCAGCCCTCGTCCTCGCGGACCGGGTCGACGACGTCCATCGAGACGACGTCGGTCAGCCCGGCGAGGCGGCGGACGAGCGCCGCACCGTGCGCCCACGGGCAGTTCCGCGCGACGTAGAGGTGGTAGCGGTCCGGCTCCGGCGGGAACCTGGCGTCCGGTTCGTCGCGGATACGATCTCGGAACGAGGTCTCCACCCGGTCGAACGCGCCGCCGTCGTCCGTGTACGGCTCCACGTCCGTTCGCCACGTTCCCTCGACGAGCATGTTCCGGCCCATGCCGGGGCGTTCGAGCCGGGGGCTTACAGGTCTGCCGCAGGCCGCACGTTCCGCCGGGATCAGCGGGTCGCGTCGAAAAACAGGTTACGCGTCGGAGGCGTCCGATCGCTCGGACGCGGACTCCGTCTCGGTCTCCGTCGTGGTCTCGGTGCCGGACTCCACGTCGGGGTTGGCGGCCTCCTGGAGCTCCTCCTCGATCTCCTGGCGGCCCTTCTTGAACTCGCCCATCGCCTCGCCCGTCGAGCGGGCGAGCTTGGGGATCTTGTTCGCGCCGAACAGCAGCACGGCGATGAGCAGGATGACCGCCAGCTCCATCCCGCCGGGCACGCCGCCGACGAACAGTGGCAGTGTCGTCATACGAGAGTGTAGGCGCTCCACCGGCTATCAACTTTTTGCCGCAGGACGGGCGAAATTAGCTGGCGCGTGACACGACGCGGCCGGAATTAGGGGTGGAACGGAGCGGGGAGAAGGTCCGGAACCGCAGTTCGTTACAGCAGGTCCTCAACGTCCAAGCCCTCGCTCGCTCCCTCACTACGTTCGGTCGCTCGCCCTTGGAGATTCCACCAGGTGCGTGGTCGCTACAACCGGCTACAGAGTATAGAAGGGACAGCGATTAGGATAGAACCGCAAACCGCCCTACAGCAGGTCCTCGACGTGGTCCGCCACTTCCTCGGGCGTGTCGCCGACGGGGACGCCCGCGTCGTTCAGCGCGTTTATCTTCGACTCGGCGGTGCCGGTGCCGGAGCCGGAGACGATAGCGCCCGCGTGCCCCATGCGCTTGCCGGGCGGGGCGGTGCGGCCCGCGATGAAGCCCGCGACGGGCGTGTCCATCTCGCGCGCGATGAAGTCGGCGGCCGCCTCCTCGTCCTCGCCGCCGATCTCGCCGCACATCACGACCGCGTCCGTCTCGGTGTCACGCTCGAACAGTTCGAGCGCGTCGATGAAGTCCGTGCCGATGATGGGGTCGCCGCCGATGCCGACGGCAGTGGACTGGCCGAGTCCACGGTCGGTGAGGTTGTCCACGACCTGGTACGTGAGCGTGCCCGACCGGGAGACCAGGCCGACCGACCCCGACGAGAAGATGTTGCCGGGGAGGATGCCGAGCTTCGACTCGCCGGGCGTGATGATGCCCGGGCAGTTCGGCCCGATGAGCCGGGTGTCCGTCTCGGAGAGCCGCTTGTGGACGCGGCTCATGTCCTGCGTCGGGATGCCCTCGGTGATGGCGACCGCGAGGTCGAGGTCGGTGTCGAGCGCCTCGAACAGGGCGTCCGCCGCGAACGCCGGCGGCACGAACACCACGGAGGCGTCCGCGCGCTCCTCCCGCACCGCGCCCGCCACCGTGTCGTAAACGGGGACGCCTTGCACCTCGTCGCCGCCGCGCCCCGGCACCGCGCCCGCGACGACGTTCGTCCCGTACTCGATCATCTGCTCGGTGTGGAACGACCCCTCGCCGCCCGTGATGCCCTGCACCACGACGCGCGTCTCGTCGTCCACGAGTACACTCATTGTCCTGCCTCCGTGCCCGCGAGTTCGACCGCGCGCTGGACCGCGGCCTCCAGCGTCTCCTCCACCTGCACGAGGTCGGTGTTCAGGATCTCCATGCCCTCGGCGGCGTTCGTGCCCGCCAGCCGCACGACGACCGGCTTCGGGATCTCGTCGAACGCCTCCAGAGCCTCGTTGATGCCCTTCGCCACCTCGTCGCCACGCGTGATGCCGCCGAAGATGTTGAACACGACGCTGTCGACGTTCCCGTCCGAGAACACCATGTCGAGCGCGTTCGTCACGCGCTCGGCCTTCGCGCCGCCGCCGATGTCGAGGAAGTTCGCGGGGTCGCCGCCGTAGTGGTCCACGAGGTCGAGCGTCGTCATCACCAGGCCCGCGCCGTTCCCGATGATGCCGACGTTGCCGTCGAGCCGCACGTAGTCGAAGCCGTACTCGTTCGCCTTCGCCTCCAGTTCGTCCTCTGCGGCCTCCTCCTCCATCTCCGCGAGGTCGGGGTGGCGGAACAGCGCGTCGTCGTCCACGTTGAGGACGGCGTCCGCCGCCACGACCTCGTCGTCCGCCGTCACCATGAGCGGGTTGATCTCGGCGTCGCTACCGTCCTGCTCGTCCCAAATCTCGTAGAGCGTCGTGAGGACCGAGGCGACGTCCGACGCCACGTCGCGGTCCACGCCCGCGTCGTACACCGCCTTCCGGGCCTGGTAGGGGTGCATCCCGAACGCGGGGTCGACGTGCTCGCGCGCGATGGCGTCCGGGTCCTCCGCCGCGACCTCCTCGATGTTCACGCCGCCCTTCGAGGACACCATCGCCACCGGCTCGCCCTCGCCGCGGTCCATCGTCACGCCGACGTAGAGTTCGTTCGTGAAGTCCACGGCCTCCTCGACGAGCACGCGGTCGACGGTGTACCCCTTCAGGTCCATCCCCAGGATGGACTCCGCCGCCTCGCGCGCCTCGTCGGCGTCCCCGACGAGTTCGATGCCGCCGGCCTTCCCCCGGCCGCCGACGTGGACCTGCGCCTTCACGGCCACCGGGTAGCCGAGTTCGTCGGCGCGGGCGACGACCTCGTCGGGGGACTCGGCCAGCGCCGACCCCGGCGTCGGGATGCCGGCGTCGGCGAAGACCCGCTTCGCCTGGTACTCGTGCAGCTTCATTTTGGACTCGCACGGTAGTTTCGCCAGGCACGGGTTAGAAGTATCGAAACGCCCGGAGCGGTCCAGATTCCGGCGCGGAACCTCCACGCCGTCGAAGGGGACGGTATCGGTCTACGGATACGGGCGTCAGCCCTCCACGCAGTGCGACACCGGCCAGGACCCGCAGACCCCGCCGACTCGTCGACGTGAACTCGGTAGGTACGAGACCGGGTCCGGGACGGGCGCTCGCCCGAACGCTGCCCCCACGAGTGCGACCGTAAGCCGTCGTTACTGCACTCTCCGACGACGCTACGGCAGCGTCGCGGTCGTGTGAGCGTCCCAGGGCAGTCGTCCCGCGGGACGGACGTGCCCCGATGTTGGCCTCGCCGCCCCCGGTGCCTTCAGCAGTAACATGATGTTTTAGCACGGCGCGTGTATCCAATCTGTACATAACAAAGGCTTGGAGGTCCAAACTGGTTTGCTAATGGGGGCGCCGACCGTCCGAACGCTACTCGTGGGGATCGACGCCGCCTGCCATCGGGTCCTCGAGCCCCTGATAGCGGCGGGAGCGACTCCGACCCTCGAGCGTATCGTCACGGCGGGAACAGCCGCGCCGCTCGCCTCCCAGCACCCGCCGTGGACGCCGAGCGCCTGGCCGTCGCTGTACACCGGCGTCAACCCCGGCAAGCACGGCGTGTTCGGCTTCCTCGCGTTCGACGGCTACGACTGGGACGTGGTGAACCGGACGCACGTCCGCGAGTACGCGCTCTGGGAGCTCCTCGACCGCTACGACCTCGAAAGCGTCGTCGTGAACGTCCCCGTGACGCACCCGCCACGCGCGTTTCGAGGCGCGCTCGTCCCCGGCTACGTCGCGCCCGAAGACCCCACGTGTCATCCGGAGGGGCTCCTCGAAGACGTTCGCGACGCGGTCGGCGCGTACACCGTCTACGCGCGCGACACGGACAGCCGCGACGAGGCCGTGAGCGAGGCCCGCCGACTGGTCCGCTCTCGCGGGGACGCGTTCCGCTATCTCGCCGACCGGTTCCGGCCCGATTTCGGCTTCCTCCAGTTCCAGCAGTCGGACACCGTCTTCCACGAACACCCCGGCGACGACGACGCCGTCCAGGCCGTCTACGGGGCCATCGACGCGGAACTCGAGGCAACGCTCGAGGCGGTCGAGCCCGACACCGTGTTTGTCGTCAGCGACCACGGCATCGGCGAGTACACCGGCTACGAACTCCGCGTCAACACCCTCCTCCGCGAGCACGGGTACGTCACGGCGACCCGCGGCGGCGAGGGGATGCCGTCGTGGTCGTCGCTCGCGCGGACCCAGCTACGTAATCACAGCGACAGTCCGACGCGCCGGGTCGTCAGGCGGACGGCGGCGCTGGCGGCCAGGGGCGGACTCACGAGCCAGCGCATCGCCGAACTCCTCGACCGGGTCGGTCTCGCGGAGACGGTCGCCGCACGCGTGCCCACGGACGCGATCCGCGCGGGCACCGAGCAGGTGGACTTCGCCCAGTCCGCGGCGTACATGCGGTCGCGCATCGAGTGTGGCGTCCGTATCAACCTCGCCGGCCGCGAACCCGACGGGGTGGTGGCACCCGAGGCGTACGAGGACGTCCGGGAGGACCTCGTCACCCTGCTCCGGAGCGCGACCACCCCGGACGGAACACCCGTCTTCGACGCGGTCGTACGCCGGGAGACCCTCTACGACGGCCCTTGCGTCGAGGCCGCGCCCGACATCCTCGTGGTGCCGGCCGACTACGACCAGTACCTCTCCGCCTCGCTGCGGGCCGAGGTCTTCGGACCGCCGTCCGAACCGTACAACCACAAGCGGCACGGCATCGTGATCGCTGCCGGCGACGCCGTCGACGAGACCGCCGCACCGCCCGACGCTCACCTCTTCGACGTCGCGCCGACCGTGCTCGCGTCACTCGGCGTTCCAGCCAGCGAGCGCATGGACGGCAGCGTCCTCCCGCTCGTCGATCCGGTCGGCGTCGAATCCTATCCCGCCTTCGACCCCGCGAAAGCGGGCGACGACGACACTGCGGCAGTCGAAGCGCGGCTCGAGGACCTCGGCTATATAGAATGAGCGCCGACGTCACACTGGCTGCGGACGTGGGAGCGGATCGATGGGATCAGCTGGTCGCGCAGGCGCCGGCCGGCACGCCGTTCCACCGCCACGCGAGCATCCGGACCTTCGCCGACCACGCGAACATGCGCCTGCATCCGCTGGTGGGGTTCGTGGGCCAGGAGCCCGTCGGCGTCCTCCCCGTGTTCGAGCGATCCACGGGCCCGCTCGCCGCCGTGTTCTCGCCGCCGCCCGGGCTCAAACTCAACTACCTCGGGCCCGCTCTCTGCAACCTACAGAAGCTCACGACCCGGAAGTCGGAGCGCCGCCACTACCGGTTCGTCCGGGCCTGTCTCGGCACCATCGATACGGAGATCGGGGCGACGTACGTCCACGTCCGGACGAGTCCTGGCTACACTGATCCCCGCCCGTTCGAATGGCAGGGCTTCGACGTGACGACCCGCTACACCTACGTCGTCGACCGCGATCGCGACGAACGGGCGCTGCTGGACTCGTTCAGCTCGGACGCACGGACGAACGTCAGGACCGTCAGGGACGAGGACTGTGAGATCTACGAGGCGGGTCCCGCGGCGATCGACCGCATCGTCGAGCAGGTCGCCGACCGGCACCGCGAGCAGGACGAACCCTATCCACTCACCCCGGCGATGGTCCACGACCTCTACGACCGATTGCCCGACGGCGTCGTCCGCACGTACACGGCTACCGTGGACGGCGGCTTCGCTGGCGGCATCATCACGCTCGAATCCGAGGACACCATCTACCGCTGGCAGGGCGGTGCCACGCCCGACGTGGAGCTACCCGTCAACGACGCGCTCGACTGGTACGTGATGACCGACGCCCGCTCGCGGGACATCACGGCCTACGACCTCCTCGGGGCGAACAACGCCCGGCTCTGCGAGTACAAGGCCAAGTTCGGTCCGGACCTCCGAACGTACTACCGGCTCGAACGCGCCAGTCGAAGCATGAACGTCGCGTCCAGTGTCTACAGCTGGCTCCGGAGATGAGCCGTCAGACGCCCCACTCCGTAGCGTCCGCTGGTTCGGCACGTCGCCGGCGGTCCCGGATCCGCCGTGTCGGCCGCGTCGCGACGCCACCGCTATCCCGCTAGCAGTTTCCGGATTCGATGACGACACGCCGGTCGAGCGCGAGATCCACGAACTCGGGGTCGTCGAGGCTCCCGGTCACCGCCTGCCACCGCTCGACGTCACCGCTGTAATGCTCCCCGTAGAGTTCGGCGTTACTGTTGAACGCGGAATCGATGACGATTCGGGCGTCGCCGACTCCGCGGAACGCTGCACCGTCGGTGCGGCCGGCACCCCACGTCCAGTGGATGACCGCGCGGTCGTCGTCGAGGTTCCACTCGTCGAACCGCGATTCGCCCTCGTAGAAGTCGTCCCTGACGGTCCACTCACCGTCGCTCGACAGGCCGCGGATGTCGAACGTGACTGAGCCGCCGCCCTCGGGATCGTTCTCCTGGCGCGCCCCGTGGATGATGACGAGGCTGGTGGTTTCCTCGGACCCCTCGTAGAGGAGGATTCGGCTGGTCTTCGGGGCGGTGACCTGTCGGATGGGGCCGCCGGCGCTCCAGTGCGTCTCCGAACTCGCGGTGTAGTGATAGAGTTCTTCGACGGGGATGTCCCCGGACACCGGCGACAGCGACGTGCACTCGTCGACCTGGATGAGCCGGTACGGTGGCTGCGCACGCACGGATCCCGCGTGAACGCCGAGGCTGGCGACGGCTGCGGCCGCCGTGTTCCTGAGCACGGTCCGCCTGGAGACGGACGGGGATAGATCATGACCCATGGAGCCTACTACCCCACCGTCTCCTTTTGTTAGACACACTATAGGTATCCGTAAGGTTGGTTTTTAGACCGGGGAACGGACCGCTTGGAGGCCACATGGTCGACTGCACTTCGACTCGGGCGCCGAACGCTTCGGCCGTCCGGTGAGACGGTCGACGAACGGGCGACTCGGCCGGAAGCTGAGCGCGCCGGCGTCCGTCCGACGGACGCCGTTCACTCCGACAGCGCGTCGTGGCGTACGCGACCGTCTAGGTCGTCCGGGACCGAACGGCCGTGCAGGTGCAGGAGCGTCGGGGCCAGATCGAGAATCGAGATATCCGCAACCGTCCCAGTGCCGAAGCCCGGGCCGACGGCAGCGAACAGGCCGTCGCGCGTGTTGACGCCTCGCCAGGCCTCGTGTTCCGTGGCAAACACCGGGACGTCGCCGAGCCGGTCCGAGACGTGAACGTCGGCTCGCTTGTCTACGACGACGTCGGGCCCCTCGCCGACGTAGGGACTCGAGTACACGTCCTCGCCCCGGTAGACGGCGTCGACGACCGGCCGCCCCGCCGGATCGGTCATCCGCTCGAGTTTCCCGACGAGTTCCCGGCGTAACTCGTCGTACCGTTCGGAGTCCCTGGACACGTTCAGATAGACGCCTCCCTGAGCCGTGGCGAGCGCCTCCGTACGATCCCAGTTCGAATCGACGATTTTGCTCACCCGTCGGCCGCCGCTGGAATCCGGTAATCGATTGACCACCGTCCTGGGAACCAGCTCGGCCAGCCTGTCGTCGATGCGGACCCGCGGGACGACCCCGTTTACCTTCGTCAGCATCTGGTTGACTCGATCGGACGTGATGCCGACCGCGTGGAGAGCGTCGGCGAGCTTCGAGTCGAACGTGAGGTAGCCTTCGCGTTCCAGCCATCGGTTGATCCGGAAGACGGTCTCGATCTCGGCGTGGCCGTGGTCGCTCATGAGTACGAGGTCGGCGTCCATATCGACGAAGTCGCCGAGGTGTTCGTCGATCGTCCGCCACGCGGCGAGCGTTCGCTCGTCGTCCCAGAGGTGGTGGTGCAACACGTTGATGTAGAACGTCGTGACCTGGAGGAACGCGACGTCGTAGCGATCCAGCAGGTACTTCGCCGCGCGGAACCGCGTCTCGATGAGGTCGAGCATCTCCTCGTACGCCCGGTCCGGTTCGTCCACCAGTCGATGCCGGGTCGTGACGCGGTAATCGAACCGCTCCCGGAGGTCCGCCGCCAGCTCTCGGGGCTGGGTGAACTCGGCGTTCCCTCCGTCGGGCGCACCGGAGACGACGAACCCATCGACGGACTTCGGCGGATACGTCATCGGCATCCCCAGCACCCCGACCGGTTCACGCTCGGCGAGCAGTTCCCAGAACTCGGGCGTGTCGTGGTACCGTTCGGACGGTCGGTACACCCGTTTGTCCCGCGTGTCGATGTTGTACCACCAGAAGATGCCCAGTTTTCCCGGGTTCCGCCCCGTCGAGTATACCTTCCAGCTCGGGGACGTGACCGGCGGTAGTTCGGATCGGAGGTCGCCGGAGACGCCACGATCGACGATGCGCTCCAGGTTCGGTAGTTCGCCCGCTTCGATCCACGGGCCTAACAGCTCGAAGCCGGCTCCGTCGAGCCCGACGACTACTGTCTGGACCATGTACTTAGTAGCGTAGCCAGTGGTGGGGTTAGCACCCACCAGTCTGCAGTACCACGGGCTGGTCCAACGGGAGGTCGACGGTCTGGGGATCGGTCGCACTCCCCGAGAGCAGCTGCCAGGTGGTGATCTGTCCGGAGCCGAGGGGATCTCGCCGTGCGGCCTCGTTGAACGCCGGGTCGATCCGGATCGCGAACTCCTCGCCGAGGCCGCAGAACACCGCGCCGTCGTTACGGCCACCCGTGCCCCACGCCCAGTGCAGCTCGGCCGGATCGGTGTCGAGCTCGAAAACGTCCTGCGTTCCCTCGTGGCTGTCGTCGAGAACGACCCACTCGCCGCCCTCGGGCAGCCCGGAAATCCGGAACGACGCGGCACCGCCCTGCTCACCCTCCCCGCCACCGTGGATGATGAAGAGGCACAACCCTTCCACGCCCTCGAAGAGGAACAGGCGGCTGACGCCCGGCTCTTCGAGGCCCGTCGGCGTGTTCGATTGCCGCGGGTTCGGCGCGTCGATGTCCGGCGTGTACCCGTAGAACTCCTCGGCGGACTGCCCCTGGTGGCTGATCGGCCGGAACTCCACGCACTCCGCCCTTTCCTCGGGCTGTGCCGGCGCTCCTCGATCGACGAGCCGATCAGTGACGTCCGTCCCGTTCACGAGGACCCGCACCCGCCCCGCCGAGACGGCGAACGAGGTGATCTCCCCGGAGAAGAAGTAGTTGTCCCACCCCTCCGGGTACGGCATGTTTATCCCGCCGTTGACGGTGTTGCCGTCGACGATCTCGTCGAAGTCGCCGGCGCTACCGCCCGGCTCGACGCTTCCCGACACCGTGAACGTGTACCGCACGTCCTCCGTCTCGGCCCGGATCTCGATCTCGTTCGGGAGCGACTGGAGGGCAGCGTTTCCGGTGAACGCGACGCCCTCGTCGAGCACCGACGCGCGCAGCTCCCCGGCCAGCGCCTGCCCGGTTGCCCGTGCTGGAGCGACAAGCGGCCCGGTACCGATCGTCGAGATGACAGCGGTAGCACCGGCACCACGGAGGAGCTGACGCCGATTCATCCGATCCGACACCGCAGACGGATCGCCGGTCCCCTCCTGGGCCGTTCCGTCGGCCTTCTCCTGGTTCGTGCCGTTGGCCTGTATCCAACGCATACGGTATGGGTTTCTGTCGGCGAGGATTTTGTTATGAGGACGGATATACAATCGTACGCGAAGTTACCGCCCAGGCCGACCGCCGGGCAGCGCGATCCGGCAACAGAGCCGTAAAGCTGCCTGAAGTCGGTACGTTGAACGGATACGGTATCAGTATGGCTGGGTTTCGAGCCATCTAGTACGGAGACGGAACCCGGACGTGATCGGCGCGCGCGGTGGAACTGCTGGCCCGGTCTGCCCGGAGTACCGTGCACGGCGACGGCTCCCCGGAAAGCCTACCTATCCTGATGGTAATCACACAGTTGGACCGCTTTGTCCGACCCGCGGCGCGACGTCGTGCGGGTGGCGGCACGGCGAAGCGACCAGGCCCCCTTCGAACCTCCCTGTACACCTCGCGGCCACCGGTATCGAAGCTCGCGAGGCAGTACCTTTCGCCACCGTCCTGGCGGAGGTGAGCCCGGATCGGAAGCACGCGATGTGGCAGATCGCTGAACGGATGGAACGGGTGCTGTTGGTTGCGGGCGAGGCTTCGGGAGTAAATCCCGCGTTAACCAGCCCCACGACCGAGCGAGCGGTCGACCAGTCCACGCTGTGCCCGAGGGAGCGTTCGAGAGGGGCACTACACGTGACGTTCTCGGTCCGTTCGACGTCGAGCGCCCCGATCCCGTCATCGGTCCGCGGAACGTCATGCGCTCGTCGATGTCGTTCGAATCCAGCGAACTCGACACTCGGCCGGTCGAGGAACACCGCCTCGCTACGGAGCGGTCCAGCAGTACGGCGAGCGTGTCGAAGTGGTCGAGCGTCGTCACGTCGTCCGGGGTAGTAGACAGCTACCGCGACGCCGGAGGCCGCTGGCCGGACGCGGGCGCTTCCACGACGATGCGGCCGTCGCTTTGCGCGGTCACGCGGTAGTCCCAGACGGTGAAGACGACGTGGCCGTCGGCGCGCGGCGTGCCGTCGAGCCGCGGCCGGAAGAGGCGGTCGAGCGCGTCCGGGTCGACGCTGTCGTAGAGCCGGTGCCTGGTGTCGGTGACGTCCACGCCGGCGAGATCGGAGAGCGCGTGGACGACAGTGGTGCTGAGTTCTGCGGGGCCGTCCACGTCGTGCGTGGCGTAGTACGTGGTGTTCCGATGGGGGTGGTTGGGGCCGTTCATGGTCGTCGTCTCGGCGCAGTCCTCTCTCTGCCGGAGGTGCTTCGCCGGCAAAAAGACGGCGGTTCAGGTAGATAATCCAACTTGTACTGGTGCGAGGCGGCGGCCGGAGAGGGCCAGCGACGGTGCTGTCAGGATTCATAAACCCCATTGCACGATAGCAAACCCGGTCGTCCGCGAACGGCCGGCGCACAGTCGCCGCCCGCCCCGGAGCGTACGGTCTCCGGGCGCTCGGCGCACCGACTCCCGGCATTCGCGCGTCTCGCCGCGCTCGGCGGCTTTAAGCCGGCGGCGCGCGTCCACCCGGCCATGCGAGCGGTACGCTACCACGAGCACGGCGGCCCGGAGACGCTGCGCGTCGACGAGATCGACCGGCCCGAGCCCGGCGAGGGCGAGGTCCTCGTCCGGGTGCGAGCGGCGGGCGTCAACCCGGTGGACACCTACTTCCGCGAGGGCAGCTACGAGCCGCCGGGGTTGCCGATGATCCCCGGCTCCGACCTCGCCGGGGAGGTCGCGGCGGTCGGCGACGGCGTCACGGGCTTCGCCGAGGGTGACCGCGTGTTCGGCACCGGCCTCGGCAACGACCGCCAGGGCACGTACGCCGAGTACGCCGCCGCACCCTCGGACCTGCTCGCCCGCCTCCCCGACGGCATCGACTTCCGCGAGGGCGCGGCGGTCGCGCTCGTCGGCGTGACCGCGTGGCGCGCGCTCGTCCACCACGCCGGGCTCGACCCCGCGGAGACCTGCCTCGTCCACGGCGGCAGCGGCGGCGTCGGCCACGTCGCCGTCCAGCTCGCCGCCGCCGCCGGAGCCACCGTCGTCACCACCGCCAGCCCCGAGTACCACGACCGGCTCGCCGACCTCGGCGCGGACGCGGTGCTCGACTACGCCCGCGACGACCTCGCCGACGCCGTCGGGGAGGCCGGCGAACCCGACGCCGTACTCGACCACCGGCTCGACGACTACCTCCAGTTCGACGCCGACGTCGCCGCGCAGGACGCGCGCATCGTCGGCATCGGCAACACCCAGCCCGAGGCCGGCTTCTCGAACGTGCCCGCGGCCCGCGCCAAGGAACTCCGCATCCACCTCATGAGCATGTACAACACCCCCGACTTCGGCGCGGTGCTCGACCGGCTGGCGACGCTCATGGAGGCCGGCGAGATCGTGCCGGACGTGGCGCGCACCTACGGCCTCGACGAGGCCGCGGACGCCCAGCGCGACGTGATGAACGAGTCCGTCTTCGGGAAGCTCGTCGTGGAGCCGTAGCCGGGTTTCAGGGAATCGGCGAGCAACTCGAATCCGAACGGGATTCACGGCGCGCGAGGAGCGCGGCTCGCCGCGCGACCGCGCGAGGGACGATGAGCACAGCGGGCCGTAGGCCCGCGAGCACTGCAATCGGCTGGGGAGGCGTGTGGCTGCGGCGTATCGGGTTGCCAGGTGTAGCTACCCCGTTCCCGATTCCACCAGCAACAGCTAGCCCGCTCTCAGCTCCAACGACATCGGGACCGACCGTAAAGGACCGAGACTCTGTGTCGACCCCCGTTTTTATCCACTCACCCCGCGTCCGCTCGACCATGCACGCGGAGTTCGACTGCACGGACGAGGTCGCGCTCCTCACGGGCGCGAGCGGCGCGCTCGGGAGCGCGGTCGTGGAGGCGTTCGAGGACGCGGGTGCGACGGTGGCGGCGACAGACGTGCGCGCGCCGTCGGCCGACGACGCCCTCCTCGACCCCGACCGGGCCGAGTTCTACGAGGGCGACTTCACGGACGAGTCCGAGGTGGAGCGCGTGGTGGGAGAGGTCGTCTCCGACCACGGCGGCCTCGACCATCTGGTGAACGTCGCGGGGACGTGGCAGGGCGGCAACCCGATCCACGAGACCGACGTGAGCACGTTCGACCTGCTGTTCGACGTGAACCTCAAGACGACGTTCCTGGCGTCGAAGCACGCGCTCCCGCACCTCCAGGACGCGGAGGGCGCGATAGTGAGCGTGAGCGCCCGCGCCTCCCTGGAGGGCGGCGAGGGCGACGGCCCGTACCGCGCGTCGAAGGCCGGCGTCCGCCTGCTCACGGAGACCATCGCCGAGGAGAACCGGGGGACGGTTCGCGCGAACGCGGTGATGCCGAGCGTCATCGACACGCCCGCGAACCGCGAGATGCTGCCGGACGCCGACCACGGGAAGTGGGTGGACCCCTCGGAGATAGCGACGACGATTCTCGCGCTCTGCTCGGACGCGACGCCGGTGACGAGTGGTGCCGCTGTGCCCGTGTACGGCGAGGCGTAGGCCTTGCCGTCGCGATTCCGGGAGAAATCCGAAAACCCGTCGAGAGCGGTGCACCGAGCGAAGATCGCCTCATTCATTTTTATCGTAACCGCATCCATCACGTACGGAACAATAACAACTATATTATGATAGCATATCGGCCGAGATGTGACAGAAACAGAGCGGTTACGTGCGGTATTGTTGGCAACTATTGTCACCTTCTCGACGTTGGGTGGCATCCCGATCTCGGGCGTCGCGGCCGGGAGCGCGGCTACCGCCGGTAACGCCGGCCCGGCGCCCGACGTCGTCATCCAGAACCAGTCGATAGACGACAGTACGGACACCTCGATTTCGATCTCCTACGACGCCACCGGAGTGATCGATCCGAACAACGTCTCAATCACTGTAATCGGTGCGAACTTCTCGAAGTACAAGACGCCGAACAGCGATAGTGGGACCCTGTCCGTGACGGTCCCCGCCGACACGTGGGAAGGTGGCGATCAGGCGGTCACCGTCAGGCTCAAGAACAAGAGCATGAGCGGTATCGACGCCACCAAGGCCACGGACTACGGCATACTGTCCGTCAAGAACACGAGCACCATCGCGAACTACACCGTGACCGACGAAGACGGGACGATGTACACGAAGGAGAACGTCACCGTCGCCGTGAACGTCACGAACACCGGGGGCTCACAGGACACCGTCACAGTGGGAGCCTACGGTCATCAACGAAATCTACTGAGGGACCTCAAAAACAACGCCGCCTACCAGAAGGTGACGCTCAACGCCGGCGAAACCAAGGAAGTCGAGTTGAACGTCTCGTTCGACTTCAACGGCGACCAGACCGTCATCGTCAACGACGAGTCGCCGACGACCGTCCCCATCACGAGCAGAGTCCAGTACACGAGCCACGAGTTCGTCGACAAGTCGTCGGGACAGACGGCGAGCGACGACGTGCTGAAGACGAACGAGACCTACTACCTGAACTTCACCTACGAGAATCCGACGTCGAAAAGCGGTAGCCGGTTCGTGTCGTACTGCCCGCCAGCAGGCTGTCAGTATCAGCAGATCTCCGTCGCCGCCAGCGGGACGGAGACGGTCAGCTACGAGGTGAACTTCTCACAGACGGGAACCAAGTACCTCTGGGCGACCGGCCCGGACAGCTTCGAGGCGTACGTCGTAAACGACACGACGGGCACGCCCAACATCACGCTGAGCGAGCGTCAACCGCCCGCCACCGCGGTCGAGGGGAAGGGCGCGTTCTTCCTGGCCAGGGCGACGAATCACGGCGACGCCGCGGGTACGAAGACCGTGAACCTCTCCGCCGGCGGCAGCACGGTCGACTCGTTCACCACCGTCCTCGAACCCGGGGAGACGCGCTACGTCTTCCTGAACCACTCCTTCACCAGCACGGGGGAGAAGACGGTCACGTTCGGCGGCGAGTCGGTGAGCGTCACGGTTCAGGAGCCGGTCGTGAAGAGCGCGACGATCGACTACGTCGACGGCAAACAGCCGTCGGCCACGCCGTCGATCTCCGCCCAGCTCTCGTCGTTCGGGATGATCTCCGTCGACGTGAGCGACCCCCAGGGCGGCACCGACCTCAGCAACCTCGGCGCGGACAACACCACGCGGTTCCGCATCAACGTCACGCTGACCGACTACGAACCGCGGATCCTCGTGACGAGCGGCAAGAACGCGAACTGGACCGTCAAGAACGGTTCGGGGAGCGAGAAGCACCTGGTCGCGAACGTCACCGCCGCCCAGCTCGACTTCATGCAGAGCGCCCCACGCATCGAGAACTGGGACACCGTGCAGGAGGACAAGGCCGACTTCACCCTCGAGTCGGCGCTCATGATGGGCGTCACCGACGGCAACCAGAGCGGCTTCTTCCAGTCGGACCCCGGGGAGCTGGACGGGATGACCATCTCCACGGACGCCCAGGTCTTCCGGCCGCCGATGTACTTCCCGGGGAACGCGACCCACCAGCCGAGCCTCGAAATCCAGCTCGCCGGACCGCACGAGACGGCGAAGGGGAACCTCAACGAGGGGTACTACGAGGCGTTCCTCCCGGACAGCCTGCTGAGCGCGTGGGGCGTCGACAGCAAGAACGACCTGACCGCGGCCTACTCCGGGTCGCAGAACGCGAACTTGTCCATCACGAAGCAGCAGAACGGCTGGGAGCTGCGGCTCGACATCCACTACTCCAGTGGCACCGTCCAGATATCGAAGCGGACGGAGAGTTCGAGCGGGAGTGACAGCACCGGCTCGACCGATAGCACGAACCCCTCGGTGAACGTGCCGACGTCGACGGCGATCACGACGGCCACTCCGGCCGCCAGCGCTACCGAGACCCCGACGGCGACCGCGACGGCCACCTCGACCGCTACCGGGACGCCGGTAGCCACCGAAACCGATACGACGGCGTCGTCCGAGTCGACCACTGTCGAGACGGCTCCGACAACCGAGTCGGACGGCCAATCTGGATTCGGAGTGGTCGTCGGCGTGTTTGCCCTCATCGCGGCTCTCGTGCTGGTCACCCGGCGACGCTGACGGCGCACCTTCGCCCATCCGGCGGTACTTCCCTCACTACGTTCGGTCGCGCCACCCGCACGCCGACACCCTTACGTTCGACCGGTCGAAGCGTCCAACTATCACATGACACTGGTCGCGTACGCGCTCGCGTCGCTTCTGGTCGGCACGGAGGCGTTCTTCACGCTCCTGGCCGTCCTCAACCGCCGGCACGAGGAGCGGGCGGTGGACCGCGAGCGCGGGTGGGTTGAGGCCGAACTCGGCGTGGACGACCCGGAGGAACTCCTGGGGTACCAGCGCGCGCGGACCGGCCTGTCGCTGCTGTCGTCGTGGCTCCGCCTCGGCGTCCTGCTCCTGATACTGTTCTCCGGCCTGTTCGCGGACGGCGTGAGGTGGCTCGCGTCGTCCGGCCTGTCGCCGCTCGTGCAGGGCGTCGCGTTCGCCGCCGGGGTCGTGCTCGCGCTCCGGGCGTGGAGCGTCCCCTTCGACCTGTACGGGACGTTCGTCGTCGAGGAGAACTACGGGTTCAACAACCGGACGCCGCGGCTGTGGCTCCGCGACTTCCTGGTCTCGATCGCGGTGACGCTCGCGCTCGCGGTGCCGGTCGCGGCCGCGATCCTCTGGTTCGTGGGGTCGGTGCCGTACTGGCCGGCGGCGGCGTGGGGGCTCGTGGTGGCGTTCTCGGTGGCGATGCTCGTGCTGAAGCCGCGCGTCGTCGACCCGCTGTTCTACGAGTTCACGAAGCTGGACGAGGGACCGCTCCGCGACGCCGTCGAGGACGTGTTCGAGCGCGCGGGCTTCGCGTGCGAACAGGTGTACGAGATGGACGCGAGCACGCGGTCGGCGCACTCGAACGCGTACTTCGTCGGGTTCGGCCGCACGAAGCGCGTCGTGCTGTTCGACACGCTGGTCGAGCACTTGGAGGAGACCGAACTCCAGGGCGTGCTCGCGCACGAACTCGCCCACTGGAAGGAGGGGCACATCTGGAAGTTCGTCGCGCTGTTCGCGGCGCGGTTCGCGGTCGTGTTCGCGGTGCTCGGCTGGCTCGTCGGCGCGGAGTGGCTGTACGCGTTCGGCGTCCCGGAGACCGCGTACTCGGGCCTGTTCCTCGCGCTCCTCTGGGTGCTGCCCGTCAACCGCCTCACGTCGCCGCTCGACAACGCCCTGTCGCTGCGCTTCGAGCGCGAAGCGGACG
>CAZYYH010000019.1:0-21555 GCA_964651725.1 uncultured Halobacteriales archaeon
AGTAGTCGTGGACCGATTCTAGCGGAATCTCGAGCGTCGAATGGAGGTGGAACACGTGGCTACTCATATGTTACGTTGACCCCCGGTGTGCTCACCAGGCCGGTTACGTGCATGGTTGTACGGGCCGCGTGCTTAAATGGCCTACCCTTCTGGGCGTCGTGGCGGCGTCGCCCGGCCGTCGACGGAGCCGCGTGGGGGCGAGGCTCATGTCACCCCCTAACAGGCGGGCCACAATAGCGGTTTCGGCGTCGGCGCGTGACGCGACCGTCGGGCGGGCGTCAGCAGATCGGTTTCGGGTCGAGGCCGAGGTCGTCGAGCGAGTCGGCGTACTCGGCGTACGCCGTCTCGATGGTGGTCACGGCGGCGTCCCGTGCGCGCGACCAGTCGTCGTCGTTCTCGCAGATGCCGGCGAGGAGGTCGACGCCGCGGTCGACGCTCGCCTCGGTGTCCGCTTTCAGATCGCGGAACAGGTCGGCTCGGGCGCGGTCGGCCTCGTTGACGAAGAAGCCGACGAGCTGGGTGTGGGTGCGGCTGCTCACCAGCCCGCGGCCGACGAGGCCGGCGGCGACGCGGCCGACGGTGTCGTCGAGGTCCCGGAGGGTAGCGTGGACCGCGTCCACCCCGTCGGGCGGTTCGAACGAGCCCAGTTCGGCGGTGACGCGCTCGAGGTGGGCGTCCTCCCGCTCGGCGACGTCGGCGAACGCGACGCGCGCCGCCTCGTCGGGTTCGTCGTTCGCCCACGCGCGGAACGTCTCGTGCGCGGCGTGCTCGCTCGTCGCGGCGACGCGAAGGACGGTTTCGGCGTCGAGGTCTGCGGCGGTGAGCGCGACGAGCAGCTTCGAGGAGCCGAGCCGGTCGAGTTCGGTCGCGGTCGCGGACTCGACGGCGTTCACGAAGTCGTCGGCGTCCATGCCGGAAAGGTCCACGTGCGTCGGCTTCAACGTTGGCGTGGGCGTCGGCGACCCAGCACGTTCAGGGCGACGACGCCGACCAGGAGGAGGGCACTGTACGCGAACCATATCCGGCCCCACGCGGGTTCGTCGAGGGGGACGACGGCCATCGCACCGCCGAGCGCCGCGGTTGCCACGCCGACGAGGATGGCGAACCCGTCGACGAGGTTCGCGGCGAGCGCCTCGTCGCCGATGCGGTCGGGGTGGTAGCCCGAGACGAGGTGCGTCGCACCCCGGTACCGGACGAGGTAGCCCAGCACGACGACGAACGCGCCGGCCGCGACCGAAATCGCGGCGGCGGCGAGGTTCGACTCGGCCATCGACTGGCGTTCGTCCGATCGGATGTTGATGGTTTCGCTGACTGCGCGTGGCTTTAGGCGCTCGCGTCCGTACCGTAGGACATGACCGACTACCCCGAGCCGGAGGGCGACGTGGAGCGCGTCGCACCCGAGGAGCTACTGAAACGACTGCGCGCGCCCGAACGCGCGTCGCTGCTCGACCTGCGCGACCGCGACGAGTTCGAGTCGTGGCGGATCGACGGGCCGGGCGTCGAGGCCGTCCAGGTTCCGTACGTGAAGTTCGTGAGCGCGGAGGCGACCGACGCCGTCGACGACCTCGTGGCGGAGACGGACCTCGACGAGCCGGTCGTCGCGGTCTGCGCGCGGGGCGAGGCGAGTGCGTACGTGGCCGACCTCCTCGGCGACGCGGGCATCGAGGCGACGAACCTCGCGGGCGGGATGGAGGCGTGGGCAAGGCTTTACGCTGCCCGCGAGGTCTCCCGGTACGACGGCCCAGGCACGCTCCTCCAGTACGAGCGGCCGTCGTCGGGCTGTCTCGCCTACCTGCTCGTCTCCGACGGCGAGGCGGCGGTCGTCGACCCACTCCGCGCGTTCGCCGACCGCTACGTGGCGGACGCCGCCGAGCGCGACGCCGACCTCGTCTACGCCGTCGACACGCACGTCCACGCCGACCACGTCTCGGGCGTGCGCGACGTGGCCGAGCGCACGGGGGCGGAGCCGGTCGTGCCGGCAGGTGCGCGCGACCGCGGTCTCGCGTTCGACGCGGCGACGCTCGCGGACGGCGACCAGCTCGACGTGGGCGACGCCACCCTCTCGGTGCTCGCCGCGCCCGGCCACACTTCCGAACTCCTCACGTTCCGCGTCGGCAACGTGTTGCTCTCCGCAGACGCGCTGTTCCTGGACGGGGTGGGACGGCCCGACTTGGAGGACGGAACGGAGGGCGCGGCCGACCTCGCCGCCGACCTCTACGACACGCTCCACGTCCGGCTCGACGCGCTCCCCGACGACACCGTCGTCGCGCCCGGACACGCCGGCCCGGACGACGACCCCGACGACGACGGCACGTTCACCGCGACGCTCGCCGACGTGCGCGACCGCGTCGACCTGTACGGCCTCTCCGACCGCGCGTTCGAGGAGCGCGTCACCGGGAGCCTCGGCAGCCGGCCCGCGAACTACGAGCGCATCATCGACGTGAACCTCGGCCGCGCCGACGCCGACGACGACGAGGCGTTCGAACTCGAACTCGGCCCGAACAACTGCGCGGTGTCCGCCGCCGACTGAGAACCGGGACGTTCACGGCGGTCCGCGGCAACCCGCAGGCATGAGCGAAGCCGACGCCATCGAGCGAACCGACGAGCCGGTGACGGTCGACCGGCTCGTCGACGACCTCCGGGACCTCGGCGTCGAGGCGGGCGACACGCTGCTCGTCCACGCCTCGCTCTCCGCGCTCGGCTGGGTCGCGGGCGGTCCGGTCGCGGTCGTGGACGCCCTCCGCGAGGCGGTCACCGCCGACGGGACGCTCGTGCTGCCGACGCACACCGGTCTCTCCGACCCCGCGAACTGGTCGAACCCACCCGTCCCCGACGACTGGGTTCCCGTCATCCGCGAGTCGACTCCGGCGTACCGCCCCGACGTGACGCCGACGCGCGACGTGGGCGCGGTCCCCGAATGCTTCCGAACCTACCCCGACGTGGTCCGGAGCCGCCACCCCAGCCTCTCCTTCGCCGCCTGGGGTGCGGACGCCGATGCCATCGTCGCCGACCACTCCTTCGACCACCCGCTCGGCGAGGGGTCGCCGCTCGCCCGCGTCTACGACCGCGACGGCGACGTGTGCTTCCTCGGCGTCGGCTACGCCACCAACACCTCCTTCCACCTCGCCGAGTACCGCGCCGACTTCCCGAAGGAGCGCGCGACCCACGGCGGTCCCGTCCTCCGCGACGGCGAACGCGTCTGGGTCGAGTTCGAGGACGTGGCCGGCAGCACCGACGACTTCGAGGAGGTCGGCGCGGCGTTCGAGGAGGAGTGCGCGGTCGCCGTCGGCGAGGTCGGCGAGGGGATGGCCAGACTGTTCTCGCAGCGCGACGCCGTGGACTTCGCCGTCGAGTGGTTCTCGGAGAACAGGCAGTAGTCGGTCGGGCGACCCCGGCCGGCCGCAGAGAACGGTCGTCAGTCGTCGTCCGCCGCCGCGCCCGACGCCCCCGCCGCGTCCGTCTCGATGCTCGGCGGGTACTTCCCGCGGTCGACGACGAGGTCCGACTGGGGCCGTGCCATGCAGGTCAGGCAGTACTCCTCCTTCTCCGCCTCCGACAGCCCCCGGGCCGCCGGCTGGACGACCTCGCCCTCCACGAGTTCCGCCGAGCACGCCAGGCACATCCCCACCCGACAGGAGTACTCCTGTGCGATCCCCTCCCGGATGCACGCCTTCAGGATGGTCTCCTTCTCCGAGACCTCGATGGTCTCGCCCGTCCCCGCGAACTCGACGGTGTGCTCGGTCATTGTCCCGGGCTTCGGCACCTCCCGTCAAAACTCTTTCTGGAACGGGTGGTACCCGGATGGAGTTTGGAGACGAGTACTCGGGCGCGCGAGGAGCGACGAAGGAGCGACCGCGCGAGGGACGAGCATCGAGTGACCGGAGGGAGCGAGATGCGAGTCGGCTGGGGAGGGCGTGGTGCGGTCTCATAGTTGGAAGCAGCAGCTAGCCCGTTCCCGTCGCCACTTGCACCCGTCACAACGGTCGCTGACGATAGCGCTAGCTAAACCTTGACGACCGATAGACCGCAGTCACACCCTCCCCAACCAACTGCGGTCGCTCCCTCCAGTCGCTCCTTGCGCTCCTCGTCCCTCGCGGGGTCGCCGCACGAGAGCCGCGCACCGCGCGCCCGCGGCAGCCGTCCAAGTCGCGGAAAGCTCTCACTCGTACCGCTGCACGACCTCGTAGATGCGGTCGGCTCCGAACTCGATGGCTTCGACGGGGACGCGTTCGTCGGGGGCGTGGACGGTGTCCATGAACGCGAAGTCGTCGGGGAGGTCCATCGGGAGGAAGCCGTAGCTCTGCACGCCGACGCTGGCGAGGTGGCGGGCGTCGGTGGAGGCGAAGAGGACGAACGGGATGGGCGTGCCGTCGGCGTCGGAGTCGTCGAGGACGTCGGCGAGGGTGTCGTAGAGACCGAGGTCAACGTCCTCGGGACCGGGGTCGAACCGGATGGTCTCGAACTCGGCGTCGTCGCCGACGTACGGCCGCAGTTCGTCGATCACGTCGTCGGGTTCGAAGCCGGGAAGGAGCCGGCAGTCGAGGGTGAGTTCGGCGGAGCCGGGGATGACGTTCTCCTTGCCCCCGGCGCGTGCGACGGTGGGGCTGGCGGTGTTGTGGAGGAGCGCGTCGAGCATCGCGGCGTCGCCGCCGAGGTCGTCGAGGACGGCGTCGGTGCGCTCGGGGTCGGTGAGTGCGCGAAGCGCGTCGCCGGTCTCCGGAGGCAGGGCGTCGGCCATCGCGTCGATCATCTCGGCGACCGGCGGGGTGACGTGGACGGGCAGGCGCTCGCCGTCGAGCGCGGCGAGGGTCTCGCCCATCCGCGTCATCGGCGCGCCCTCGCGGGGGAACGCAGCGTGGCCGCCCTGGCCCTCCCAGCGCGCGCGGAGCCAGCACACCTGCTTCTCGGAGACCTGGACGGGGAAGAAGCGCTCGTCGGCGAGGGTCATCGGGAACCCGCCGAACTCGCCGATGGCGTAGTCGGCGTCCGCGAAGAGTTCGGGGTGCTCCCCGGTGAGGAACCCCGCGCCGTACTCGCCGCCGGCTTCCTCGTCGGCGAGGACGACGAGCAGCAGGTCGCCCGCGGGCGGGTCGTCGGCGACGGCCGCGCGGAGGAACGCCGAGAGCAACATCGCCACGCCGCCCTTCATGTCGAGGGTGCCGCGGCCCCACACCCAGCCGTCCTCGACGACGGCGTCGAACGGCGGATGCGTCCACGCGTCCGCCTCGACGGGCACCACGTCGACGTGGCCGTACAGGACGAGCGTCGGTGCGTCTCCCCCCGGAACTCGTGCGACGAGATTCGGGCGGTCGCGCTCTTTCGCGTACTCCTCGCTCTCGACGCCGTAGGCGGAGAGCATCGCGGCGACGTACTCGACGCACGCGCGCTCCGCCCCTGGCGGGTTCTGCGTGTCGAACCGGACGAGGTCGCGGAGGATCTCGACGGGCCGGTCGTGGATACCGTCGAAATCGCGGTCGCCGGGCGTCGGCTCGGCTGTCATGGTCGAGTGGATTCGCGGAACCGAGATAAGTGTTGGTCGCCGTTGCCCGTCGGTCAGTCGTCGGCGGCGTGGGCGTCCGCGGCGACGGCTTCGAGCGCGTCCGCGATGCGTTCGAACGCGTGGACGAACCGCCAGGCGAGATAGGCACCCGTGATCAGGAAGACGACGACGATACCGAGCAGAGGTTCGGTGGCGACGAGAACGCTGTACGCGAGGACGAACGCGGCGAGGACTGCGAGCCCGATCTGCAGCCCCCGTGCGCTGGGCGGTTCGGAGGACACGGTTCCGACCTCTCGACGCGCCGGGATAATCGCTCCGGTTCGCCGGTTCGAGCAGCCGACGGCCCGGGGCCGGACGAACGGCCGGCAGGGGCGGACCGGCCGAGAAACCGCTGGGTGGGACCGAACAGGGCTGGCGCGCGCGTGGCGGTGGAGACGACACCGAACGGGCGAACGGCGACTGAAACGAGCCGTGAGCGAAGCGAGTCCGTCTGTGTAAGCACCACGGGCGCGAGCGATAGCGAGGCGCTTCCTCCGGTCGCGTCTCGCAACGACGAGCGGTAGGACCGCGAGCCAGCGAGCGACGAGGAGCGCGGGCGCGGTCCCGAGAGTCGAGAGTGCGGGGGCTTTCGGAACTGTTGTACTCCCGGCTGTCGGAACGGGTCTACGGAATCTAACTCACTTCAGCCGTTCCTGCAGGAAGGAGGGATGTGCCGCCGTCACGCCGTCGACGTCGAGCATGTGGTCGTTGATGATCTCGCCGAGTTCGCCGCCGTCGGCGGCGCGCACCTCGGCCATCAGCATGTGGTCGCCGCTGGAGGTGTAGAGCGCGCGGACGGCGTCGAGGTCAGTGAGCGAGCGCGTCGCCTCGACGTAGCGCTCGCTCTCCACGTCGAGACCGACCAGCGCGATGGACTGGCTGGACAGCTTCTTCGGGTCGACGTCGGCGGAGTAACCGACGATGACGCCCTCGTTCTCCATCCGGTCGATGTACTTCCTGACCGTCGGCTTGGAGACGCCGGCCCGGTCCGCGATGTCCGAGTACGACGCCTTCGCGTTCGCCTCGAGTGCGGCCAGGATGCGCTGCTCGGTCGTCTCGCTACTCACGGACGTTCGTTTGGCCGTCGCGGAAAAATATCTTCCGAATCGGAAACCCTCTCTCGTGGTCGGCCGTCGAGCGTCGTCGGGAGCGTCGCTGGCGAGGAGTCGTCGCAAACGCGGTCGGTCAGGAGGCGTCGTGAGAGCGACAAGCGAGGTAGCAGACTAGCTAAACCTTGACAACCGATAGACCGCAGCCACGCACCTCCGAGGGCGAGCCGGACCGTACGGTTCACTCGGGCGAACGTGGACCTTTATACGACCCGGCGACGAGAATGCGGGCGTGTACTGGAGCAGGCTCCTGACGCTGGCTGCGGTGGTCGCGGTGGTCGCGAGCGTCGGCGGTGCGCTGGTCGGACTTGCGGGGGCGCTCGACGAGACCGCGACGGTCGTGACGGTTGCGCTGGTGACGGGCGCGACCGCACTGGCCGCGCTCTGGGGCGTCCGCGGCGTGCGCCGGCTGTCGACGCCGTACTGGTAGCGCGGCTGCCCGGCCGGTGCGGGCTCAGACGTACGGGGCGAGGGCGTCGAACGCCTCGCGCGCGGCGCGGTCCGGCTCGTCGGGGTACGTGTAGAGTTCGAGCGTGATCCAGCCGTCGTAGCCGGCGTCGTCGAGCGCGTCGAAGGTCGGCCGGAAGTCGAGGTCGCCGTCGCCCGGAATCAGGTGGTAGTGCTTGCCGTCGACGCCGCCCGCGATGTCCTCCAGGTGGACGCCGGCGATCCGGCCGGCGCACGCGCGGACGGCGTCGGCGAGGTCGGTGCCGGTGACGGCGGCGTGCCCGAGGTCGAGGTTGACGCCGAGCGCGTCGCGGCCCACGTCGTCGAGCAGCGCCAGGGTCTCCTCGGTGTCCTCCACCACCAGCTCCGGCTCGAACTCCACGCCGACCTGCACGCCGCGCTTCTCGGCGTGGTCGAGAATCGCGTGGAGCGAGTCGAGCAGGTACTCGCGGGCCTGCCCGGGCGGGTTGCCGGGGAGCGGCCGGCCGGACGCCACGCAGACCGCGGGCGCGTCGACGGCGTCGGCGAGGTCGATGGCGTCCTTCGTGTAGCCGACGCGCCACTCGCGGGCGTCGTCGTCGGCGGTGCAGAGGCTCGGCTCGAAGAACGCGGAGGGCGGTCGGTCGTCGTAGTAGCCCATCGCGGTGTTGGCGTTGACGTTCGAGACGCCGAGTCCGGTATCGTCGAGCGCGTCGTGGAGCGCGCGCAGGTCGCGCTCGCCGAACGCGGGGAGGAAGGCGTGCGGGTCGTCCGCGAGCACCTCCACGCCGTCGTAGCCGTGGTCCGCCACCCGCCGCACCGCCTCCGGCAGGTCGTGGCGGACGTACGCGTTCGTCGAGAACGCCAAATCGACCATGCGGGCCGTTCGGTGCGGACGCACATGAATCGGCCGGCGAGCGACGGGATGGCCGACGGAACGGCGGCGCCAACCCCTACGGCCCGCCGTCGGCGAACAGCAGGGAGAGCACGCTGCGCTCGGCGGCGCGGAGGTGGTGGGAGAACGTGGGCTGGCTGACGCCGAACTCGGCGGCGAGTTCCGCGGCGGACTTCCCGCGCGGCGACTCGAAGTAGCCGCTGGCGTACGCGGCGGCGAGCACCTCGCGCTGCCGGGGTGTGAGGAGCGCGTCGACGGCCTGCTCGAACTCGGGGCGGGTGAACAGCAGGGTGGCGCGGTCGTGCTCGCGCCGGGCGACGAGCTGGACCGTGGGGTGGGCGGCGGTGAACCGGTCGACGACCTCGGACGGCGTCTCGCACGGCGGGATCTCCGCGACGATGTGGGCGACGCCCTCGGCGCTCCAGAGGTCGCGCGGGATCGCGCCCGCGTCTCAGAGTGCGACGACGAAGTGCTCGGCGGGGTCGTCGACCACCACCTCGACTATCCCGCCGTCGGCGGTGTCGCTGATGATCCGCGCGGCGAGGTGCTCGTAGGCGACGATGGCGTCGTGCGCGCGGGCGGGCGGAACGCCGACGAAGCTGTAGAACACGGCGTACCGGCACTCGCCGCGCGGCAGTATCTCCTGGACGTCGACGCGCGCGCCGGTGCGCTCGGGGAGCGCGACCAGCGGGTATCCCGGGTCCGTCACCCGAAACTCGACCTCGGTGACGCTGCCGCCCGGCGGTGGCTTCGTGGAGGCCACGGCGGCTATGTCAATCCTGTAGACAGCTATAGCTCCGGTGCCTGGCACGCGCGGGACTTCTTGAGTAGTTCGTCCGCGCTCGCGCGCTCGCTCACGACACGTCGAACGCGCGCGCGAGCAGGAGTGCGGGCGGCAGGAAGGCGAGCGCGACGGCACCCCAGCCGACACCGACGGCGGCGGCGAACCCGGCGTCCAGGACGACGAGCGCGACGACGCAGGTGCCGACGGCGGGGCCGACGGTCCCGGGCACGGGGTCGGCGTAGGCGTCGCGGAGCGCGGAGCCGGCCCACCAGAGGAAGCCGACGGCGAGCGCGAGCGCGAGGCCGGCACCGACGGGGTCGGCGGGAAGGGCGACGACGACCGCGACGACGGCGACGGCGGCGAGCGTCGCGCCGGCTCCGGCGGTGGCGATCGCGCCCCGGTTGCCGCCCTCGGTCTCGCGCTCCGCCATGTACGTGACGGCCGCGACGTAGCCGGCGACGACGAGCGCGACGAGGTGCGCGGCGGACGGGAGCGCGGTCGGGAGGCGGCCGGCGGCGGTCGCGCCGAGTTCGACGTTGAGGCCGCGCGCCGTCCCCATCGCGGCGAAGCCGAGCGGGCCACCCTTGAGCGCGCCGTCGTACGCGAGGACGGCGGCGGCGACGAGGCCGGCACCGAGCGCGCCGGCCGCGCCGACGGCAAGCCACGCGAGCGCGACGCCCACGAGCAGGAGCAGTCCGCCGACGGCGAACGCGGTGGAGCGGGCGACGCGCCCGGACGGGATGGGGCGCTCCGGGCGGGATTCGGCGTCGCGGGGCGCGTCGAAGGCGTCGTTGAGCGCGGTGCCGGCGGCGTAGAGCGACATCGACGCGGCGGCGAGTCCGAACACGGCGAGGAGACCGGCCGTCTGGCCCGCCGCCGCGGCGAGCGCCGCGCCGAGCACCACGTCCGGCGGCGCGGTGAAGAGGTTCGGGAGGCGCACGAGGTCGGCGTACGCCCGCGCGTGGCTCCGGACGCCGGCGCGGGCGGCGGCCATCCTACGCCCACCCGAGCTGGTCGGCGGCGGTCATCGCGCCCACCCGTGGTCTTCGAGGTACGCCATCGCCTCGCGTGCGGTCTCGGCGGCGGTCTCCTGGTACGGGTAGAGTTCGACGGTGACGAAGCCGTCGTAGCCGGTGTCCTCGACGGCCTGGAGGAAGCCGTCGATGTCCATCGCGCCGTCGCCGAGCTGGGTGTGCTCGTGGCTCCGGTCCTCGGGGATGTCCTCTAAGTGGTAGTGCTCGGTGTACGGCTCCAGGGTCTCGACGGCGGCGGCGGGGTCCTCGCCGACGCAGAACAGGTGGCCGGCGTCGAAGTTGCAGCCGATCGCGTCGGTGTCCGAGGCGAACGTGTCCATCAGTTCGAGGAACTGGTCGGTCGTCTCTATGAGCAGGTCCGGCTCGGGTTCCACGAGGATGTCCACACCGGTCTCCTCGGCGGTGCCGACGAGTTCGCCGAGCGCGTCCTCGAACGTCGCCATCGCGTCGTGGTGGGAGACGCCCTCCGGCACCGGGCCGCCCGGTTCGACCGAGACGTAGTCGGCGTCGAACGCGTCCGCGAGGCGTATCGACTCCCGGGTGTAGTCGATGCGCTGCTGGCGGTAGTCGGCGTCCGGCTCGACGAACGAGGGATGGTGGAAGTCCTCGATGGCGGTGAGCATGAACGCGTTGCAGTTGCTGATCGCCAGTCCGGCGTCGTCGAGAGCGTCCCGCACCGCGGCCACGTCCTCCTCGTCGGTCGTCGCCGGGTAGAGGTGCGGCTCGTCGAACAGGAGTTCCACGCCGTCGTAGCCCGCGTCCGCGAGTAGCTCTATCGTCTCCACCGGGTCGTAGTCACGGAACGCGTTCGCGGAGAAGCCGAACTGCACGTCAGCCGGTCACCCCTGATCCGCGTCGGCGGCAATCGACGTTCATGTCTACCACCAGCGGCCGACGGAGTTTTGTTACAGAGCTGTTACCGGATTCCGCGTCCGGTAACGTCGGCTTGCCCGCCGCTCGCGCTCGCCGTCACTCGCCGGTCTTTTGTCCGCTCGCGGGCTACGGGGCGTAACTTCGGTGACGAAGGTGAGGGATATACGCGACCTCCTGACGGCACGCTCGCCCGCCGACCTGTCGCGGCGACACCGGCTCGTCCTCCTGTACGTCGCCGGGCTCGTCGGCATCATCCTGTTCTACTCGTTCGTCTACAACTACGGGATGCGGACGCTGGAGGGCGACTCCCACTCCTTCTTCCGGTCGTTCCAGACCGTCGTCGAGACGATGACCACGACCGGCTACGGCGCGGACGCGCCGTGGGAGACGCCGGCGATGAACCTGCTCGTCGTCGCCATGCAGCTGTCGGGGATCGCCATCGGCTTCTTCACGCTCCGCGTGCTCATCATCCCGCTGTTCAAGCGCACTCCGGTCCGGCTCGACCAGCGGCTGACGCCGAAGCAGGACCACGTCGTCGTCGCCGAGTACCGCCGGGACTCCGATCTCCTCCTCGACGAACTCGACCGCATCGGCGTCGAGTACGTGCTCGTGGACTCCGACCAGATGGAGGCACAGCGGCTCTCCGACGCGGGCTACCAGGCCATCAGCGGCGACCCCGAGGACGCCGAGACCCTGGCACGCGCGAGCCTCGACGACGCGTCGCTGCTCGTGGTGGACGCGGGCGACCGGAACGCCAGCGTCGCGCTGACCGCGCTCGAACGCAACCCCGACCTCCGTATCGTCTGCCTCACCGAGTCGCCGAGCCGGAACCACGCGCTTGAACGGATCGGGGTCGACCTCGCGGTCTCGCCGCACGCGCTCGTCGGCCGCCGCCTCGCCCACAAGGCGACCACGTCGATGGCGTTCCCGGACGCCATCCCCGTCGGCGACGTCGAGATACGGGAGGTGCTCGTGCGGCGCGACAGCCCGCTCCACGGCGTCGCCATCGCGGACGCACCGTTCGACGACGACCCCCGGTTCTCGGTGATCGCGGGCTGGTTCGGCGGCGACCTCCGGCTCCCGCCAGCGCCGACCGACCGGCTCGCGTCGAACACGGTGCTGGTGGTCGCCGGCCCCGCGGACGCGTTCGACGACGTGCGCGAGGCCGTCTCCGGCCTGCGCTCGGCCCGCCGGCACACCGACGTCGTCGTGGCGGGGTACGGCGAGGGCGGTCAGGCCGCCGCCGACGCCCTGCCGGGCGACGTCTCCGTCACCACCGTCGACGTCGAGGACCGGCCCGGCGTGGACGTGGTTGGCGACGTCGGCGATCCCGAGACGCTGCTCGAGGCAGGCGTCGAGGACGCGACGGCACTCGTCGTCACCGTGGACGACGACGGCACCACGCTCCTCGCGGTCGCGCTCGCCCGGTCGCTCACCGACGAACTCGAGATCCTCGCGCGCGTCACGGACGCCGACAAGGCCGGGACCGCGTTCGCCGCCGGCGCGGACTACGCGCTGTCCGTCCAGCGCACCACCGCGCGGCTGCTCGCCCGCGAGATTTACGGCGAGGACGTGCTCTCGCCCGTGAGCCAGCTCCGGCTCGTCCAGGTGGACGCCGACCGGTTCGCGGGCCGGACGCTCGACGAGTTGGCCGAGAGCACGGAGACGGGATGGGTCGCCGTCGGCGTCGAGCGCGACGGCACGTTCCACACCGCCGAATCCACCCGGATCTCCGAGGGCGACGTGGTCCTCGTCGCGGGCACCGACGAGATGATCCGCGAGTTCGAGCGCGGGACCGCCGAGACCTAGGGCTCGTAATCGAAGTTCGGCGACCGGTCGAAGAAGTCGTAGGGGTTCTCGAACACGACCTTGCGCACGTCCTCGCGCGCCCAGCCCCGGTCGAGCATCTTATCGCGGGCCTTCGGCACCGCGAGCGGGTCCGAGGGGTCCCAGTCCGCCGCCGAGTTGAAGATCATCCTCTCGGTGCCGTACTCCTCCAGCAGGTCGATGGCGGTCTCCGCCTCGATCTTCCCAGGGTAGAGCGTGAACCCGATCCAGCAGTCCGTCCCCGTCGAGATGTCGATGGTGTTCTCGGTGTTGTGGTCGATGATGATGCGGTCCTGCGTCACCCCCTCGTCCTCGATGATGTCCACGATGGTCTCCGTGCCGGACGGCTTGTCGGTGTGCGGCGTGTGGACGATGACGGGGAGTTCGCGGCGCTCCGCCATCCGGAGCTGCTCGCGGAGCGCGTCGCGCTCGGCCTGGGTGTCCTGGTCGAGGCCGATCTCGCCGACGCCGACGACGGGGTCGCGGTCGAGATACTCCGGCACGCGGTCGAGCACCTCGCGGGCCATCTCCTCGTAGTTCGCCTCCTTCGGCTCCAGTCCGATGGTGACGTAGTGGTCGATGCCAGCAACCCGTTCGGCGCGGTCCGTCTCGTGCTCGATGATCTGCTCGAAGTAATCGAAGAACGCTCCCGCGTGCTGTTTGTCCTGCCCGCTCCAGAACGCCGGCTCGATACAGCACTCGACGCCCGCGGTCCGCGCCCGCTCGTAGTCGTCGGTGGAGCGGGACACCATGTGCATGTGCGGGTCGATGATGCGCATGGGTTTCCCTCACCCTTCGACCATCCTTGTTATACGGCTCGTACCCGCGCCGGGGTGCGATTACCGCTCCCTACGCTCGACCGAACGCGCACTATGAACGCGTTACTCCGGCTAGGCGCTTTGTAACAAAACCGGCGGAACGGTGAGAGTGAACGAGACGTGAGTACCGAGCATCGCATCGAGACGGGACGAAGTGGACGCAGGCACGGGCGCTGTGCGGACGGGTGCAGGCGGGTGGTGACGCCGTGACCGGAACGGGCGTCTGGCTGGTGGGCGCGCGGGGCAACGTCGGGACGCTCGCGGTCGTGGGTGCGCGCGCCGTCGCACGCGGCGCGACGAGCACGACGGGGATGGTGACGGAACGCGAGCCGGTGGCGTCGCTCGACCTGCCGGCCGTCGACGACCTCACCTTCGGCGGGCACGACGTGCGCGACGCCGATCTCGTCGCGGAGGCGGAGCACCAGTCGGCGCGCAACGGCGTGCCGGACCGGGACACGCTCGCCGCCGTCCGGGAGGACCTCGCCGAGGTGGACGAGCGCGTGCGGACGGGGACGGCGCGGAACGCGGGCCGGGCGGTCGCAGACCTCGCGGACGGCGAGGAGTCACGGTCGCTCGAAGACGTGGTCGACGACCTCCGGGCCGACTACGCGGCGTTCCGGCGCGAGCACGACCTCGACCGCGTGGTCGTGGTGAACGTCGCGTCCACGGAAGCCGAACTCGCCGACCCGGCGCGCTTCGACACGCTCGCCGCAATCGAGGACGCGGTCGCCAGCGACGACGCCGACCTGCCCGCGAGTTCGCTGTACGCGTACGCAGCGCTCGCCGACGGCCACCCGTACGTCAACTTCACGCCGAGCGTCGGGAGCGACCTCGGCGGCCTCCACGAACTCGCGGAGGAGCGTAGCGTCCCGCACGTGGGGCGGGACGCGAAGACGGGCGAGACGCTCGTGAAGTCCGCGCTCGGGCCGATGTTCGCCGGGCGCAACCTTCAGGTGCTGTCGTGGGAGGGCCACAACATCCTCGGGAACGAGGACGGCCGCGTGCTGGAGACGCCGGAGAACGAGGCGGGGAAGCTGGCGAGCAAGGGCGGCGTGCTCGACTCCATCCTGCCCGACATCCCGCACAACGAGGTGCGCATCGACTACACGCCCTCCCTGGGCGACTGGAAGACCGCGTGGGACCACGTCCACTTCGCGGGCTTCCTCGACACGAAGATGACGATGCAGTTCACGTGGCAGGGGTCGGACTCCGCGCTCGCCGCGCCGCTCGTCGTCGACCTCGCGCGCCTCGTCGCGTACGCCGACGAACGCGGGGAGGGCGGCGTCCAGTCCCACCTCGCCTCGTTCTTCAAGGCTCCGATGGGCGTGGACGAGCACGACTTCTCGCGGCAGGTCGAACGCCTCGACGAGTGGGCGCGCGACCACCTCGACCGCGAGCGCGCCGAGGCGGGCGGCGGCCGGACCGACGGAGGGCAGCCGGATGGCGGGTGACGCCGGGCGCGTCGTCGTCCTCGACGTGGTCGGCCTCCAGCCCGAGCACGTCGGCCCGGAGCGCACGCCGACGCTCGACGACCTGCTCGCCGACGACGCCAGGGCCGCGCTCCGCCCGGCGTTCCCCGCGCTCACCGTCCCCGCGCAGACCACGATGGCGACCGGGCAGTCGCCGTCGGTCCACGGCGACGTGTCGAGCGGCGAGTTCGACCGCGAGCGCCGCGAGGCCGCGTTCTGGGAGCGCGACCGAGGCGGCCGCGACCGAATCTGGGAGGCCGCGAGCGACGACGCCGACCTCACGACGGGCGCGCTGTTCTTCCAGCACCTCATCGGGACCAGTGCGGACGTGGCCGTCACGCCGTCGCCCATCGAGGACGAGGACAACAACCTTCTGGAGATGGACTGCTGGTCGAACCCCGACGGCTTCTACGACCTCCTCCAGGAGGCGTACGGTCACTTCCCGCTCCACAACTACTGGGGGCCGAGCGCGAACGCCGAGAGCACGCGCTGGATACTCCGGGCGGCCGCGCGCGCCACGGAGCGCTACGACCCCGACCTGCTCTGGGTGTACGTCCCCCACCTCGACTACGCCGGGCTGCGGTCGGGCCCGGACTCCGGCGAGTTCCGGGACGCGCTCGCCGAGGTGGACGAGCAGGTGGAGAGCTTCGTCTCCCACCTCCGCGACGACGACCGGTGGGGCGAGACCGCCGTGCTCGTGGCGAGCGAGTACGGCTTCCACGACGTCGACCGGTACGCGCTCCCGAACGTCGCGCTCCGCGACGCCGGCCTGCTGGAGACTACCGCCGACGGCGACGTGGACATCCCGAACTCGGACGCGTTCGCCATGGTCGACCACCAGGTCGCGCACGTCTACGCCGACGACCCCGACCGAGCCCGCGACGCGCTCACGGGTCGCTCCGCTCCCCGCTCGTCCGGACCGCGGTCCTCGCCGGACTCGGACCGCGCGCTCGCCGACCTCGACGGCGTCGCGGAGGTGGTGGAGGGGCCCGAGAGAGCCGAGTGGGGCGTCGACCACGGGAACGCCGGCGACCTCGTGCTCGTCGCCGACCCCGACGCCTGGTTCCAGTACTACTGGTGGACCGACCCCGACGACGAGCCGCCCTACGCCGACGAGATGGACATCCACGCCAAGCCCGGCTTCGACCCCTGCGAACTGTTCCTCGGCGACGACGGCCTGATCTCCCGCGACCCGTCGCTCGTCGGCGGCTCCCACGGCCGCGTGGACGACGACTCGCTCCCCCTCCTCGGCCTCGGCGGCCCCGCCGCGCCCGCGCTCCGCGACGACGAGGTGGCGGCTGAGGCCGTCGCACCCACCATCGCCGACCTGCTCGGCGTCCGCGACAAGCTCGACCTGACCTTCGACGCCCATTCCGCGATAGAGTAGTGGACTCCTCCTCTCGTCGCGTTCGCTCGCCGTATTCGAACGAATTCAGAGAGTGGTGGCGCGCGTGACGTGAACGGACCGGAGGTCCGTGAACGTCCGCGCGAGGGACGAGGAGCGCAGCGAAGTGAGCGGCGACAGCCGCGAACGGAGCGAGCACCGGAGCCGGCTGGGGAGGCGCGTGGCTGCGGATTCATATTTGGAAGGTTTAGCTAGCAACACGTGCTCCACCATCACGACCATTGCCTGCTCGATTTGGAACTGGCTAGCTACGGCTTCCAAAAATGAGGGCCGCACCACGATCCTCCCCAGCCGATTCGGCGCTCACTCGCTCCCTCCGGTCGCTTACTCCGCCTCGTCCCCCGCGCGGACGCTCCCTTTCTCCGGTCGGTCGCGTCTCGCGCGCCACCGCCCGCGAGCCGCACCTGCACACCCCGTCGCGTTCGTCTCCGAGAATCCGAGAGCTATCTTCCGCGCCGCCCCTTGGTCTGGCGGTAGTCGCTCGCTTTGAGGTCCAGGAACGCGTCGATGAACATCTCGGTCTCGTCGTCGGTCTGCTCGGCGGGGTGGATCATCGGGAAGAGCTCGAAGCCGCGGCCGCGGACGGTGGTGGCGTGTCGCTCGCGCACGTCGAGGTCCGCGGCCGGCGTCGTCGTGTACTCGCGGCCGAGTTCGCGGAGCGCGCGCTCGCCGACGGGGACGATGACCTCCGGGTTGATCATCCGGATCTCCGCGTTGAGGTACGGCTCGCACCGCTCGACCTCGCCGTCCGTCGGCGGTCGCTCGGGGTCGCGGCATCGCGCGAGATGGGTGACGTACGCGTCGTCGAGTTCCGGCTCCGTGCTCGACGGTAGCGAGTTGTTGAGGCCGACGGCACCGAGGACGTGCTGGAACCGCTCCCCGGCGTCGTCGCCGACCAGCGGCACGCCCGCGTCCTCGGCCGCCGCGCTCGGCGACTCGGCGACGAACACGAAGTCCGCGCCCACGTCGCCGTAGCCGTGGACGACGCGCTCCCGCGTCTCGCAGAGTTCGGGGCAGTTCCGGCACGCCTCGTCCATCCCGAACGGGTTGGCGAGTACGTCCTGCTCGGCGTCCATCGGCCGGGCGTATGGCGTGCGGGCGGATAAGTGTCCGGAACCCGGCCGTAGCAGCCAGGCCGGAACATAAAGGACTTGAAGGGTACAGAAAACTACAAAGAATTACATTTAATTACAATCTATTACATTTATAAAGCCGGCCGTCGAGGCGAGTGACAGAACGCTTTTGTCGGCCCCTCGGCAACTCCCGCCCATGAACACCCGAAGCCGGATGCTCGTCGCGGCGGGGCTGGTCGCGCTCTCCTTCGCGGTGAGCATCTACGCCCTCCCGCGCGCCCCCGAGACGGTCGCCACGCACTGGAACGCCGCCGGGCAGGCCGACGGCACGATGGCGAAGGTCCCCGGACTGTTCGTCCTGCCCGCGCTCACAGCGGGCGTGCTAGTCCTCCTGTACGTCGCGCCGCGCGTCGACCCGCTCGGCGCGAACGTCGCCGCGTTCCGCGAGCACTACGACTGGTTCGTCGTGCTGTTCGCCGCGTTCATGGGATACGTCAACGCGCTCGTCGTCGCCTTCAACCTCGGCTACGACGTGAACGTCTCCCGGATGCTGTATCCCGCGCTCGGCCTCCTCTTCCTCTTCGTCGGGCTGGTGCTGGACGAGGCCGAGCGCAACTGGTTCGTCGGCATCCGCACGCCGTGGACGCTGTCCAGCGACGAGGTCTGGGAGAAGACGCACGAACTCGGCGCGACGCTGTTCAAGGCGTCGGGCGTGGTCGCGTTGCTCGGCGTGCTCGTTCCGGGGTACGCCCTGTGGCTCGTCGTCGGACCGGTGGCGGCGAGCGCGGCGATCACGACCGTCTACTCGTTCGTCGCGTACCGCCGGCTGGACGGCGACGGCGACCCCGCGACGGGGTAGCGACCAGAAGGCATACCCCGTCGCGCGAGCGTGGAGAGCGCATGCGACGGAGGCATCTCCTCGCCGCCCTGGCCGGGACCGTCTCCGCGGGTTGTGCCGGTCTCCTCGCCGGACCGGGGTCCGCGGCGGTCGCCCCGCCGCCGAACGACCGCACCCTGCCCTCCACCACGGCGACGCCGAGCAGCGTCGGCACGGATGCCACGGCCGGCGACGGCTGGCTCCCCGACCGGTCGGTCGTCGACCTTCGCACCGTGGGCCGCACGCTCGCGCTCGCCCCGTCCGGCTACGCTACCGACGACCGCGGTCGGGTCGAACTCGGGTTCGCCGCGCCCGCGACCGACGATCACCCCACCGTCGTGCGCGCGACGCTCACGAATCTGAACGACTTCGAGAACACGTTCCGGCTACACGAGACGCCGCCGTTCGATCCGACGGCAGAAATCCCGCCGCGGACGTACGGCGGACGCCTCGGCCTCTTCCTCGTTCCGACCGAGAACCACCCGCTCCGGCGGACCGAACCCGACTACGCCCGTACCGCCGACGGCCGCTGGCTGCTCGCCGACGGCGATGACCTGCTCCCGGAGACCGTCACGCTCGGTCCCGGCGAGACGGTCCGCAGCGAGTACCACCTCGTCGGCCATCCCGACGACCAGGGGCCGCCGCGCGGCCGGTACGAGATCGCGCCCGAGTTCGCGCTCGGGCTGACCGCGTGGCAGAGCGACGCGCCCGGTCCAGCCGGCGACTCGCGGTTCGCGGGCGCGGACGTGCCGGCGCTTCCCGTCGACGGCCCCGTCGCCTGGTTCCACGACGCCGGACCGGAGACGCCGGTCTACGTCGAACCCGCGACGGAGCGGGCGGGCCTGCCAGCCACGCTCGGGTTCGTCCTCCACAACCACTCCCGGACCGCCCTCGAATGCGAGTCCTTCGCCGTCTACCGCGAGGACGACGACGGCTGGCGCGAACTCGCGTCGGGGTACGCGCACAACGCCTGCGTGAACCACCCGTCCGGCGACCGGACGGCGTTCTGGCTCCGCGCCTTCGCCGGCGACGTGTCCGAGCGCCTGCCCGGCAATCGGGCGCTGACGGACGTCAGCGTCAGCCCCGGCAGGTTCGCGTTCACCCTCACCTACGACGAGACGTACGCTTCGCTGTTCGAACTCGGCGGCGCAGGGTGCCCGACCTGGATCCGGTAGCCGGGTCGCGCGTATCGGCTGCCACAGGAATCAGCCTCCCTGCCGCGGCAGCGCGACGAACGACCGCTTCACGGGCGAGAACGGGTCGTACACCGACTGGTGACAGCTGCAGTACACGCGGTCCGCGGCGTCGAACTGCGCGCTCTGCGTCGTGCCCTTGAACGACGGCACGCAGCAGTAGTGCGTGCACTTGTCGAGCCACGCGACGAACCCCTCGGCGGACGCCGCGTCCAGCCAGTCAGGGTGGGCCGTCTCCGCCCGCATCCGGTCGAAGCGCCCCGGCGGGATCCGCAGCACCTGCGCGATCATCTCGCCCTCGCCGGCGTCCTTCGAGCGCCACGTCACCTTCGCGGGCTTCCCGATGCCGTCCGCGCCCACGTCGTTGCCCCACGTGCGGTAGTCCGCGAACTGCTCGACGTGGACCTTCTCGCCCGGCTCGACCTCCGTCCGCTGCCAGTCGTACTGCGACCGCGACGCGTACCGGAAGTACTCGTCCACGTCGTCGTTCTCCGGCTGGAGACCCGGAGCCGCCTGCACGCCGCAGTACTGGAACCACCTCGGAGAGTACGTGACCCCCGCCAGCTCCGTCTCGGCGACGTGGACCTCCTCGTTGTCCACCTCGCGCGTCTCCCACTCCGGGAACACACCCTTCAGGTAGCCGCGGTCGTCCACCGCGACGGGAATCATCGGCATCGCGCGCGGAGCGGGGCCGGCGGTGTTCTCGATGCCGACGTACTCGGTCCGTCCGCCGCCCTCCCCCGTCGGGTTCGTGGTCGTGGAGAGTACGCCACTCGCCGTCGTGCCGACGCCCGCGAGGACGCCGCTCCCGACGACGCCCTTCACGAACCGGCGGCGGTCCGAGGTCGCGGGGTACTTATCGGCGGTCACGCCCGACACCTCCGCTCGCGGCGCGCGGTTCGTCGACAGCGGGCAGGCTATCGTGACGCGGGAGGGGCAGCATCATGGAACGTCCCGACGTTCCTCGTCCGACAGTAAAGTGGGTGTAGCGCGTTCTCACGACGCAAGAACCTGCCGGGGTACTACGACGGTCGAGGGAGAAGTTCGGAAATCGGGCGATCGTCGGACGTTCCGATCGCGAACTACTGCTCGTCGCCGTCCTCGTTCAGCGGACTGCTCGGGTGGTACTCCGTGTCGTACTCTCCGACCCGCCCGTCCGCCCGGTCGGGGTTGATGCGCCCACCTAACAGCATGAAGTCCACGAGCGTCAGCGCCAGCATTGCCTCCACCACCGGAACGCCACGGGGCGGCAGCACGGGGTCGTGCCGGCCGATGACCTGCACCTCCTTCTCCTCGCCGGTCTCCCAGTCCACCGTCGTCTGCTCCTTCGGGATCGAGGTGGGCGCGTGGAGCGTCACCTCGCCGTAGATCGGTTCGCCTGTCGTGATGCCGCCCTGTAGCCCGCCGTGGTCGTTCTCGACTGGAGCCGGATCACCGTCCTCGTCAAACGCCCACTCGTCGTTCCGGTCGTGGCCCGCCCACTCCCGGGCCTCCCGTCCCAGTCCGAACTCGAACGCCGTCGAGGCCGGCACCGACATCATCGCCTGGCCCAGCCGCGCCTCCACCGAGTCGAACCGGGGCGCACCCAGCCCCCGCGACACCCCGCGCGCCTCGAAGTAGATCGAGCCGCCGATGGAGTCGCCGCGCTCCTGGTACTCCTCGATGCGCGCCAGCATCTCCGCGGCGGTCTCCGGGTGCGCGCACCGCACCTCGTTCTCCTCCGCGTGCGCCAGCATCTCCTCGAAGCTCACCTCCGGCGCTTCGACGTCCCCGATCTGGTTGACGTGCGCCTTCAACTGAACGCCCTCCCGCTCCAGCAGTTTCTTCGCTATCGCGCCCGCCGCCACCCAGTTCACCGTCTCCCGCGCCGACGACCGACCGCCGCCGCCCCAGTTCCGCGTCCCGAACTTCGCCGAGTACGTGAAATCGCCGTGCGACGGCCGGGGCGCGGTGACGAACGGCTCGTACTTCCCCGACCGCGCGTCCTTGTTCTGGATCGTCATCCCGACCGGCGTCCCCGTCGTGTAGCCGTCCTGCAGTCCCGAGTTGATCGTCACCGAATCCGGCTCGTCCCGGCTCGTCGTGATCATCGACTGCCCGGGCTTCCGCCGGTCGAGTTCGCGCTGGACGTCCTCCTCCGAGAGTTCCAGGCCCGCCGGACACCCCGACACCACCACGCCCATCGCCGGCCCGTGACTCTCCCCGTACGTCGTCACCTGGAAGAGCCGACCGA
>CAZYYH010000020.1:0-21438 GCA_964651725.1 uncultured Halobacteriales archaeon
CGTCGTCGTCGGGCTGGAGCGGCGTCGGCATCTTGCCGCGCGGCCCCAGCACCGTACCGAGGTAGCGACCGATGTCCTGCATCATCGACGCCTCCGCGATGAAGAAGTCCGTGTCGGCGGCGAGATCCTTCGCGGCGTCGTCGTCGTCGCCGAGGTCCTCCAGGTCGTCGCCGTCGAGCACGTCGTCGGCGACCTCCTCGGCGCGCAGGGCGGTCTCGCCCTCCGCGAACACCACGATGGTCGTGTCCTGGCCGGTGCCGGCAGGCAGCACGATGCTCTCGTCGACTCGATTCGACGGGTCGTTGAGGTCTACGTCACGCAGGTTGACGGCGAGATCAACCGTCTCGCGGAAGCTCCGCTCGGGAGCGTCCTCGAGCGCGCGAGAGACCGCTTCCTCTAACTCTTGGTCTGCCATTTTTCACCTCCGTAGTCTACGGCCGAATGGCCTACTACGGCGTGACACAGGCAGCTAGGCCTGTCTCACTTGCATCCAAGCGCATCGAGAACTTAAACCCGTCGAACCCTCGGTCGCCGCCGTCGACGACCGGTCGGAGAAGCGAACACAGCGTCGTCCGTTACGCGGCCGCTTCCTCGGCGAACTGCTCGTCGTACTCGCCCTCGTCCAGCCGGCGCTTGAACTCGCGGGGGTCGTTGCCCTCGATGGTGACGCCGAGCGACGTGCAGGCACCGACGACCTCCTTCGCGGCGTTCTTGAGGTCGTACGCCAGGAGGTCGGGCTTCTTCTGCTCCGCGATCTTCTTGATCTGGTCGACGGAGAGGTCGGCGACGAACTCGTCGGCGGGCTCGCCGGATCCGGTCTCGAAGCCGGCCTCGTCCTTGACGAGCGCCGCGGTCGGCGGGACGCCGACCTCGATCTCGAACGAGCCGTCCTCCTCGTACTCGACGGTGACGGGGACTTCGGTGCCGTCGAACGCCGCGGTCTGGTCGTTGATCTCGTCGACGACCGCCTGCACGTCCACCGGCGTCGGCCCGAGTTCCGGTCCGAGCGGCGGGCCGGGGTTGGCCTGCCCGCCGGGGACGAGTACCTCGATAGTTTCGGCCATACCCGAATCGAGCGGTGCCGCGGTTTTAAGGGTTGCTCTTTCGGGAGACTGCCCGCCCCGAGACGGCCGCCTCCGGCCGCCTGCGTCCCGGGCGGCTACTGGACGGCGACGCCGTGGTGCGCGAGGAACTCGTTGACCTCCTTGATGACGACGGGGCTGCCGACGACGCGGACGCCGCCGTCGCACTCGACGAGCGTCACCGTGAACTCGCGGTCGACCGTCGCCCGGAGGTCATCGGGCGCGTCGGCCGGGAGGGTTACCTGGGTGCTGTCGCGGAGGGACGCGGGGCTCGGCATTCGCTATCGACCGACGCGTCTCGCCGATATTAACGTGACGAAACGCGGCTGCGCGCGGCGGGAGTTCGCCGCCGACGAGCCGTCATTCCGCCGAAGGGAAGGGTTTTTCCGCCCCAGCGCCGGACGTTCCGACGATGGGTCTGCAGGAGGAGATCGACGAAATAGAGGAGGAGATAGCCAACACTCCATACAACAAGTCCACGGAGCAGCACATCGGCCGGTTGAAGGCGAAGCTCGCGGAGAAAAAGGAGAAGCTCGAAGCCCAGCAGTCGGGGAGCGGCGGGGGGTCGGGCTACGCCGTCGAGAAGACGGGCGACGCCACCGTCGCGCTCGTCGGGTTCCCGAGCGTCGGGAAGTCGACGCTCGTGAACGCGCTCACGAACGCCGACAGCGAGGTCGGCTCCTACGAGTTCACGACCCTCACCGTCAACCCCGGCATGCTGAAGTACAACGGCGCGAACATCCAGCTCCTCGACGTGCCTGGGCTCGTCGAGGGCGCGGCGGGCGGCGTCGGCGGCGGCAAGGAGGTGCTCTCCGTCATCCGCGCCGCCGACCTCGTCGTGTTCGTGCTCTCCGCGTTCGAGATCGACCAGTACGAGCGACTCTACCGCGAACTCTACGACATCAAGATCCGGCTGGACGAGGAGCCGCCGAGCGTCCGCATCTCGCGGAAGGGCAAGGGCGGCATCGACGTGAACGCCTCCGGCGACCTCGACCTCGACCACGACACCATCCGGGAGGTGCTCCGCGAGCGCGGGTTCGTGAACGCCGACGTGACGGTCCGCGGCAACCCCGACATCGACCGGCTGCTGGACGGCGTGATGGACAACCGCGTCTACCTCCCCTCCCTGGTCGCCGTGAACAAGGTCGACCTCATCGAGCCGTCGTACGCCGACACGGTGCGCGAGCAGCTCCGCGAGCACGGCGTCGACCCCGACGACGCCGTCTTCATCTCCGCCGAGCAGGAGAAGGGCCTCGACGCCCTCAAGCAGCGGCTCTGGGAGGAACTCGGTCTCATCCGCGTCTACATGGACAAGCCCGGCCGGGGCGTCGACTACGAGGAGCCGCTGGTCGTCCCCGAGGGCTCGACGGTAGGCGACGCGTGCCGCAAGCTCGGCGGCTCGTTCGACGAGCGGTTCCGTTTCGCGCGCGTCTCCGGCCCGTCCGCGAAGCACGACGACCAGCAGATCGGCCGCGACCACGTCCTCGCCGACGAGGACGTGCTCCGCATCGTCACCCGGAAGTGACCGTAGCGTTCTTCGGGGTCGCGTCCGAGGAGCCGGTATGCCCGCCCGCGGACTCCCCGTCCCGTTCGCCGCCCTCCTACTTCTCGTCCTCGTCGTCACCGCCGGCTGTCTCGGCTCGGTCCGGTTCCACGCGCTCCCCGACAGCGACCCCGAGGCCGTCGGTCTCGTGGAGCGCAGCGTCGCCGCGTCCCGGAACGCGACCGGCGTCGAGTACGCCATCGGCGGCCGGGCGGTGGCGTCGAAGGACGACCGCGAGGAGTCGATCGAGTTCGAGGGCAACGGGAGCGCGAACGTCACCGCGCGCCGCGCTCACCTGCGCGTCTCCGGCGGCGACGACGCCGAGGAGCACTACGTCGACGGCTACACCGCGTACTCGCTCTGCCCTCGGTCGCACTACGTCAACGTCGAGGAGGCGTGGCTCGCCACCGACCTCCCCGGGAACCGGTCGTGGCTCTCCTACACGCCCCTCGGCGGGCTGGACGAGATACTCGCCATCTCGAAGGCGTACGATCGCGGGACCGCGACCGTCGACGGCGAGGAGGTGCGCGAGGTCGTGCTCCGCCCGAACCCCGCCGAACTCGACGCGCTCCAGTCGCGGGCCATCTACCCCGGCGGCGACCGACCGAATCGCGGCAGCCTGGAGAACGCCACCGTCACGCTCTGGATCGATCCGGACTCCGCGCTCACGCGGAAGGCCGCCGTCGAGCGCGTCTCCTCGACGCGGGGCGTCCGGCTGGAGGAACGGCTCGTCTACGAGTTCGGCTACGGTCCGACGCGCGTCGCCCTCCCGAACCGCACCGTCGAGACCGAGGACGCCTGTCCGGAGCCGTCGTGACCGACCACCCGCGCCGCGCGCTCGCAGCCCTGCTCGCCCTCGCCGTCGTCCCGTGGACGGTGCTCGCGTCCGACGGCGGCGTCGGGTTCGTGTTCGCCTGGGGGCTGGCGAATCCTGCACCGCCACACGTCGTCACACTCCCCGACTACCTGTTCCGACTCTCCGGCGGCCCGGTCGGCCTGCCCGAGCGCCTGCTCGCGTGGCCCGTGAGCGTCCTCCTCTACCTCGGCGCGGTGGCGAGCGCCGCCGGCGGGCGGGTGTTCGGCCGCGAGGACCGGCGCGTCACCGGCGGGCTGCTCGTGCTCGCCGGCCTGAGCCATCTCGCGTTCGCGCTCGGCACGGCTCGAACGGGCCTCACTCCGATTCCCGTCGGCCCCGTGTTGCTCTGGGCCGTCGCGTGGTGGGCGTACGGCGGGGAGTTACGGGCGATCGCCGGTCCACGGGAGTGCCGGGAGTGACGGGATCGGACTCTCGATCGCAGTGACGCTACGTTGGTGATCGGTGGCGCGCGGGTCGCGGCGCTTGGGCCGCGACCCCGCGAGGGACGAGGCGCGCACGACCGAAGGGAGTGCGCGCCGAGTCGGCTGGGGAGGACCGTGGTGCAGTCCATCGTGTTGCCAGGGTTCGCTAGCTACACCTTGCTCGAACAGCATTACGAGTGCGAGTCCGACGGGAACAGGCTCACTGCTGCCGTCCACGATGAGGACCGCAGCCACGCCCTCCCCAACCGACTCGGCGTTCACTCCGTTCACGCCTCGCGCGCCACGCCGATTCGAACGCTGCTTCTAGTTCCGCCTCCGGTATCCTTAACGCGTCACCGAAACTATCCCCGACCATGACCGGGATACTCGACCACACGATGATGCGCGTCGCGGACCTGGACGCGTCGCTGGAGTGGTACACGACGCACTTCGGCTACGAGGAGAAGGGCCGGTGGGAGGCGGACACGTTCACGAACGTGTTCCTCGGGCCGACGGACGCCCACGAGGACGGCGCGCTGCTCGAACTCACGTACAACCACGACGGCCGGAGCTACGAACTGGGCGACGCGTGGGGGCACGTCGCGGTGCGGGTGCCGGAGGGCGAACTGGAGGCGGAGTACGACCGGTTGCTGGACGAGGGCGTGGAGGATTACCGCGACCCCGAGTCCTGCGGCGGTCGGTACGCGTTCGTGACGGACCCGGACGGCCACGAAATCGAACTGGTGCAGCGCGACTACGGCGCACCGTACAGCCTGGACCACACGATGATCCGCGTGGCGGACGCGGACGAGGCGCTGGGCTGGTGGACGCGGAAGTTCGAGTACGCCCACCAGGGCCGGTGGGAGGCGGACTCGTTCGCCAACTACTTCGTCGCGCCCGCGGACGCGCCGCAGGAGGCGATGTCGGTCGAGTTGACGTACAACTACGACGGTCGGTCGTACACGATGGGCGACGCCTGGGGCCACCTCGCGGTGCGTGCGGACGACCTCCACGAGACCTGGGACCGGCTGCTTGAGCGCGAGGCCGCGGACTACCGCGATCCCGAGTCCTGCGGAAACCGGTACGCGTTCACGAAGGATCAGGACGGGCACGAAGTGGAGATCGTGGAGCGGTAGCGGTTTTTTGGTCCAGCTTTTTGCGAGGGAAGCGAGGTGCGACCGGAGGGAGCACCTTGGCATGGCGAGCGGCGCAGCCGCGAGCCAGGAGCGAACGCGCTACCGCGCTCCACCCCGATAAACTACTTGAAGATTACAAATTATTACATAGAATTACAATTTAGTACATTTATGTAGTTTATGAGGGGTCCGGTCGCGCCGAGCCGAGATGCCGACCCATCGGCTCCCGCCTACTCGTGCGGGAGTGCGTCCGCGGGCGCACCCGCGAGTTCGCGGAGCGCGTCGGCCTCCATCGGGTGGAGGTCGCCCGGAATAACGAGCAAGTGGAGCGGGCCGCCGAACTCGCGGTCGGCGAGCGCCGAGAGTCGGTCGGCGGCGACGACCGAGTCCGGACTCCCCGCCCGCGCCACCACCACGCCGAGCGCGCCCGCGTCCCAGCCGTCTGCGAGCAGGCGGGCGGCGTGGTCGCCGGTCATGTACTCGTCGCGCTCGGCCTTGATGTCGAGGTAGACGAGGGTGTGGAGACCCCGGTCGCGGTTGTCCTCGACGGTGTCCACGACGCTCCCGGGCACGCCGTCGGCTCCGTGCGCGTACTCGAAGGGAAGCGTGGTGGCCTTGCCGAAGCGGTAGTTCTGGAGGCCGGTGAGGCCGCTCGCCGCGGACTCCGCCGTGGGGCCGTGGACGACGCGCGTCTCGATGCCGCGGTCGTGCGCGCGCAGCCGGAGGTCGACGTGCGTCGTCGAGATCATGGGGTCGCCCGCGGTGAGGAACGCGGCGTCCCCGGCCTCCGCGGCGTCGAGGATCGGGTCGGGTGCTTGCTCGACGCCCGCGCGGTCGCGGACCTCGATGGTCGTGTCGTGGTACGCTTCGAGGTCGGTGACGGACGCGCCGACGAGCCGGCTGGTGTAGAACTCCGCGAACACCCGGTCGGCGGCGCGGACGGCGTCGCGGCCCGCGACCGTGATCGAGCGCTCGTCGTAGAGGCCGAGGCCGACGAACGTGAGCATGTCCGGCCGTTGGCCGAGCGGCGTCCTATGGGTTTCGGGTCGGCTCCGGCGCGGCGGCGAAAAACGAGGTGCTGGCGGTAGCTCAGTACTGCTGGTACTGGCCCGTGCCCTGACCGAACTGCTGGCTGCCGCCGAACTGGGTGCTCGCTCCCATCCGGCTCTCCTGGCCCATCGAGCCCTGCTGGCCGAGCTGCTGGACGCGCTGGGTGGCAAGCTGGACGTTCTGAAGCGACCCCTGGACCGTGCTGAGCTGCTCCTGCACGGCGGGGTCCTGGGCGTACTGCTGGAGGTCCTGGGCGTACTGCTGGAGGTCCTGGACGCTCTGCTGGAGCGCCTGGGTCACGCACCGCCCGACGACCGGCGCGACCGGGGACTGTCGGACGATGAGGTTCTTCTGGACTTCGGCCAGGTCCTCGATGTCGTTACTCGCGCGGACGACGTCGTGGAGGCCGCGCTCGGCCGCCCGGGTCTTCGTCCACTCGGAGATGGTGGTGATCTTCTCCAGGTCCTCGACGGCGAGGCGCACCTCGCTCGGGACGGACTCCTCGAATCGCTGCTGGCCCTGCTGGCCCAACTGCTGCATCGACTGCTGACTGCCCTGTCTCCCTGGCTGGTAGCTCTGCTGGCTAGTTCGGGACTGCTGTCCCTGCTGCGTCGGGGGTTGCTGTAGCTGCTGTGACATGGTCGGGTCGTCTCCATCGGCTGCTCGGCTCCGTCGTGGCCTTCGGTCCGGGTGGAGCCGACTGGAGCGACTACCGCGCCGGGGATAAACCGGCGATGCCGTTTCGACGCGAAAGCCGACGAAACCCGCGCCCGATGGCGATTACTGGCGAACGATCAGGGCGTCCGACGCCGACGAGGCCCCGGCTCAGCCGGCGGTCCGACCGTCCAAGCTCGTGGAGCGGTCGCCGTCGACGGCGCGGAACCGACACTCTCCGAACGATCCGATTCCGATCACTTACTCTTGCGCCGGCCGCGGTACCGACGGACCTACTCGAGGGACGGCATCGCCGACCGCACGGAAAGCCCGGCGTACCACCCGACCCGACGGCCGACCGCTTCGACGGCGTGTAGCCGGGACTGTCCGCCCTATCCTTTTCGTCGTCGCGCCCGTGGTAGGCGTATGGAGGTCACACGGGTCACCACGGCGCTCGACACGGTCGTCGGGTACGCCCAGAGCGCGATCGCCGTGCTCCTCGCGCTCCTGCTCGTCGGCGGCGTCGTCAACCTCACGCTCCTGCTCGGTCGCTCGGTCCTCGCCCAGGACCTGCTGTTGCTCGAGGACACGTTCACGCTCATCGGCGACGCCATCGACCTCGTGCTCTACCTGTTCATCGTGGTCGAACTCTACAACACCGTGGTCGCGTACGTCGAGGCGCGGAGCGTCGTGCGCGCCGTCGTCCACGCCGGCATCATCGGCGTCACTCGACAGATCATCACGTTCAAGCCCGACGACTACGCGGACGCACAGGCGACGATGCTCGCGGCTGTCGCGTACGCACTGCTGCTGATCGCGCTCTTCGTCGGGTTCTACGTCGTCCATCAGGAACCCGACGAGGGGCTGGAGTGAGCCGCCGCGTCACCGTGCGCCGTCCGGATCACCACGTCACCGACCGCGAGAGCACGAACACGAGCAGTGCGAGCAGCACCGACCCGAGTCCGGTCTCGACGGTCGCCAGCACGCGCGCCCACGTGCCGAGCGGCTGCATGTCCCCGTAGCCGAGCGTCGTGAAGGTCACGACGCTGAAGTAGAGGCTCTTCAACAGCACCACCGTGACGTAGTAGTGGGGTGCGTCCGTCGGCTCCTCGACCACGTACCCGACCACGTCACCCGTCGCGGTATCTTCGATGCCGCCCGTGAGTGGGTAGAGCACCGCCCACAGGACGATGACGAGGTTCGACACCGTGACGATGCGCCAGGGGTTGGAGCCGTACTCCATCACCCACCGTGACAGCTCCGACTTCACGGCGTGGACGTAGTCGTCGGTCTCCCACGCCGCCTTCCGCCGGGACTCTTTCTCGCGCACGAAGTAGTGGCGGGTGAGTTCCGGGAGTGCGTTCTCCCGGCAGAGGTCTTCGAGCGCGCGGTACGTCCACGCGGCGGCGTCGTGGCGCGCGATGTCGCGGTCGTCTCGGTCGAGGACGGCGTCGGCGTCCCGCTCGTAGATGCACCGGTCGTCGAGACCGGTACCGTTGTTGATCCAGGTGTCGGAGAAGCCGACCTCGTAGAGCCGGGCGTCGTGCAGCGACGCGTTCCGGAGGTTCGAGCGCGTCAGCAGCGCGTTCTCCATGTTAGCGGACTCGAACGACGCGCGGCGCGCGTCCACGTCCGAGAGGTCCGCCTCGTCGAGATTCGCGCCCTCGAACGAAGCGTCGCGCAGGTTGGACCCGCAGAGGTCGGCGCTCGACAGGTCCGCGCCGGAGAGGTCCGCACCCTGAAGGTTGGCGCCGGAGAGGTCGGCGTCCTGGAGGTTCGCCTCGGAGAGGTCGGCGCGAGCGAGCGTGCGGTCGGCGAGCACGTCGCTCCCCGCCAGTGACGCGCCCCGGAGTACGAACCCGACGAACGGCGCGTCGCCCTCAGCGAGCAGTTTGTACTCGGAGACGGCTCCCTCCTTTCCCTCGTCGAGATGCCACTGGCAGTGGTCGGCGTCCTCGTACGTCTCCCGCCAGCAGCACGCGGGACTCGCCTCGCCGAAGCCGACGTTCGCGTCGAACTCGAAGCCGCACCGGTCGGGCGGCTTCGCGTCGCTCTCTCGGGACTCCTCTGCGTTCTCCCCGGACTCCGTGCCTTCAGCCCCCAATGTGACTGTTGATTCGAACGATTCGACCTATAAAGCTGACCCTGATAGCAACGTTCTAACTTACGGTAAGTCGGCTGTAACGCAGCGATTGCCGGTCGCTCTCGTCGCCCGCCGACGCGGAGCGTCAGCGGTAAGGCCGCCCGGGTCGTCCGCCGACACGAATGACGACGCCGTGCGTTCGCGTCGCGCGCGAGCGGGGCGAGGAGACGCGTCGCCGCCTCGCCGCCGACGACCTCGTCGACGAGACGCGGGAGATAACCGTCGAGGACGGCTGGCTCTACGTGCCCGTCACCGACCTCGACGCCGTCCCCGACGAGTTCGACGTGGTGGACCGCGACGCCCCCGCCCGGGAGACGCAGACGACGCCCGCGGACCTCCTCGGGTTCGAGCCGTCCATCGAGCGCCTCGGCGACGTGGTCATCCTCGACGAGGACGACCCCGAACGCGCACGCGAGATCACCGACGCCGTGATGGCCTCCGACCTCCCGGTGAAGACGGTCGTGAACCGCGCGTCGAAGGTGAAAGGCGAGACGCGCGTCCGCGACTGGGACGTGCTCGCGGGCGACGGTGCCGAGGCGAGCGAAGCGAGCGGAGGGTCGGAGGGCGGGTCCTCCGGGACCGAGACCGTCCACCGCGAGTACGGCTGCGAGTTCCTCGTGGACATCGCCACGGTCTACTTCTCGCCGCGGCTCGCCACCGAACGCCACCGCGTCGCCGAGCAGACCCGGCCCGGCGAGCACGTCCTCGACATGTTCGCGGGCGTCGGTCCGTTCGCGATCCCGATGGCGGAGCGCGGCGCGGAGGTCGTCGGCGTGGACGTGAACGAGGCCGCCGTCGAGTACCTCCGTCGGAACGCCGAGCGCAACGGCGTCGCGGACAGAGTGACCGCCATCGAGGGGGACGTGCGCGAGGTCGCCGACGACTACGAGGGCTGGGCCGACCGCCTCGTCATGAACCTCCCGCACTCCGCCGACGAGTTCCTCGACACCGCGGTTCGGCTCGCTGGCGACGACTGCATGATCCACTACTACGACATCCAGCACGAGGACGACCCGTTCGGTCCCGGCGAGGCCGCGATTCGAGCGGCGGCGGAGCCGGCGGGCTACGAGGTCACGGTCGAGAACCGGCGGGTGGTGCGGTCCTACGCGCCCCACGAACTGAACGTGGTTCTGGACGTTCGGTTGACGCGCCGGGAGTGAGTCGGTCGTCCAGTGAGTTCGCGTGACACGGATGCCGCACGCGATTCGCAACCCTTATTTCGGTAATCGCGCTACGGTTGGATGCACACCACGCCGGTGTAGCTCAGACTGGCAGAGCGAATCCTTCGTAAGGATTAGGTCGAGGGTTCAAATCCCTCCACCGGCTTGCTTTTTCGACGAATGAACGCGAGCAGCGAAAGGTGTCGAAGGATTCGATAGAGAGCGTTCAGATGATCGGTATAGGATCTGGAGCACAGCCTTATCGACCGCCTGTCTCGGTGGTGTTGGACACCGGTGCCGCGCTGTTCGAACGTGCTCTCTAGTGGTTTTAAACGTAGGTTCATGAACTCTTTCGGTGACGACACTGGATGTATTCAGTAACTCGATGACTGCGGATGACGGGACTCTCGAAAGGCTCTTCGTCCGGTTTTCCCAAAGCGTTGCATGGTCGTCCTCATTCCGTTTCTTCCCTTCGTGTTTGGTTTCATCGCGATGGGTAAATCCGGACGGATTGCCGCGATCCACGAGCGTCAGAAGGCCGCCGGGACGACCCGCCGCTCCAGTGACATAGAGACGAGTGAACCCTGTTCATCGTGCGGAGCTGGCAATCCAGTGGACGGACAGCACGCTTCCCGTGTAGACTGGGAGAAGGGTTTGAGTCGGTTCTGGCCCACTCTCACTCGTAACTGGGCGCATACGTAGGGCGAGTGTTCTTTGGTACTGCGGTCCGAGCATGGGATGCGTCTCGTCTGAGAGAGTGGGGCATCTGCGACCGCGAGTCGGGCACGGCTTCGGGGTAGGGCCACGTTCGGCCCGCGTTCACACCAGGCGATCACTACGTTCGACCGGCAGACTACAGATACCACTGAGAGATATTGATAGAAAACCGACGCGATTAGTTATAGTACAGACAATGACATGATTCGGAGTTGGCATCCGTCCCTCATCACTCCCATGTAGCCGATTCCCCCTACTTTCAGCCCCCAATCCCCTTACGCGCGTGTACTGCACCACCGGAGTGACGTTTCCAGTTTCACCCGAGTACGGCTCACGCCTATTCTCGCTGCGGTGGCACGGTTGGACAATCTGCCTGACCGACACCAGCCACGAAGCGATTGCGATCAATGTGCTCTACACCCACTTCGCTCGGAGATCGGCGCCACCATCGCCGAGCGCCGCGAGGACGTGGACGATCCGCCACGTGTGCGGCGCACGTACTCGATGGTGAGAGCCTGCAGCGCGTACTCCTCGATTTCGACGTGGAGACGCGTGCGGTCTACTTCGCACGGCTCAACTGGAACATCGTCCGGGCACCTGCTGACGAGGAGGGCTGGGACGGCCGCAGCTCGTAGCAGGTCACCCGGAAGGAGTATCAACTCCGGCCAATGCCTGGTCCGTGACGTCGGAGCAGAGTACTAGACGTGAATTCGATGGTGTGATGCCGGGCTTAGACGCGGACGCCTCGCAGCAGTCCGTACCAGGCGATAAGCACCAGGAAGAAGAGAACGGTGGTGATTAGCTTGGTCGTGGATGGGAGACGATTGGGATGGGGTTCGGCGACCAGCACGACGATACACCCAGTCACCATGAGGAGCACGGCAGCCATGGGTTCGAGATATTCGATTATCAGGCGATTAGGTTCGTCGGAGACGTGTTGGTATGGCAGCTGATGGATGAACTCGATTCTGGACATCTTTGAGTCCGTCGTGGTCAGCCGGGAGGTGGTCAGCCGCCAGTTATCCTTGTGCTTGTCGGGGAGATTGTACCCGACCACGATGAGGTGATCGAACGTGAGGTCGTCCTGCCACGCTAACAATCGCAGGCGGCGCGCGGACACCACGGAGAACTCATAGAAGAGTTTGATCCCGATCCGGTCTGCGATGATGAAATCGCAGTACGGGGTGTTCGGGTTCGGGGAGATCGAGACCCGCTCAGAGGGCTCTCTGGCAGCCAGTTCCTGTTCGAGATACGTGTGGAGATCGCGTGGGATATTATCGGGCGAGGCGGCGTCCGGCTCCCAGGCGTGCATGACCGTGTTGACCGTCTGGTAGAGACTCGTTGAGGCCATCAGTATCACTCACCGGGAGCCAGCATGGCACGGACACAGCTCGTCGAAGAGCTGATCAAGCGCGCCTAGTTCGATCAGTCGGTCGGTTACCTCTGAGAGGTTCTGTTCGGTTCGTTCGATGGAGGCCTTCAAGTCGTGGTATGGCTGCTTGTCGTGCAGTTCGGATTCAGTGTACAACTCTTGTAGCAACACGAGCGACGCCACGGACCGATAGTACTCGTCGAGGAGCTGGTCGTATTGCTTTCGGGAGACCAGCGTGGCGACGAGCGCGTGCAGTTCGTCACTGGATTGTGGCTCTTGCTGGCACTCGTCGAACCCGCTTATCTGCACATCATGAATTGAATCAGTGCCAGTGATTAATGCGACACGACAGTCCAGATCGCGAGCGCGAATCTGGTGGAGAATTCCATGGCTGCTCATGTCGGGGAGGTGCTGGTCGAGGAGTACCGCATCGACGGTCGAGTCGATTTGGTGGAGTGCCGTACCGCCAGTGTGGGCTGTGCGGACGTCGTACGTCGGGCGGAGTTGATTCTCGTAGGCGCTGGCTTTCTCCGGGTTTTGTTTGACGAGCAGTACAGTTGCTGTGGGGGTAGGGGAAGTGGTCATGGGGAGTCCGTTAGGGGAGTGATCGGGGGTTCCATCACTTTGCACACACATTCTGGATTTGTCTGGTGTGCAATCGTACCTTGTCGGATATCCTATTGATAAGCCTAGGGGTGTGGTTATCAGGCATGATAATTGTCTGGTTAAACGTAATACGATAGTCGCGGCAAATCTTGCGAATAGACCCCACAGGGCCTGTTCATCCGCTTAGCTGTCTGACCAGTCAATAGTATTCGGAGAACTGACATCCGCTAACAAATCATTCCGATTCTGGCAATTCCTGCCCAGATATCCGTCCGGGAACGTCCCATACTAACCAAATCCCCTCCATTTCCTCGGAAGCCAACACAATCTCGAAGCTCCCATTCAGGAATTCCCGACTCGGATTCCGACCACGAGAACTCGCCTGACGCCCACGGTGAAATCGAGAATCGAGATCCCCCTCGACTACTGACGAGCTGACTGTACCGAACTCCCGGTGGCTTGAGGCTCGCACACAAATCTTCGCACGGTTTGTTACTTATGAGAACGGTGAGTAGGAACGCGAAGACACGAGGGTAGGCATGAGGCCCCGTCGATGAACGGCGGAGTTGGCATTCATCCACACAATGGAAAGTAGGTTCAGGTCGGGTTGATTCGGGTTAGTTAGGTGTAGTATGACACCACCTCCGGGCATGCGAATGCGCCCCGCGCCGATAGATCTCATACTTGCGATAAAGGTTGCCTGCCCAGTTCGAGAACGAGTGGTCAGGAAGCTTCTGTCACGTCGGCTACCCCTTGTCTGACGATGGATTTACTACTCTGGTCATAAATGGGTCGGTGAGAAGGTTTCTCCGCCCCCCCCCCATTTCGATTCCCCCGGACCGTCTCAGTGGTGGTTCCCCCAAGATGCCTGAAACCTAACCTCCCAGATCGCCTAGCCAGTTAGGGTAAGCGATTAACGTCCACTGTTACTACGGTGGACATAGCCTCCATTGGAGACGGAGGTCATCGCCCGAACTCGTAGGGGAGTTGGGCGAGGAGTCCACGAGAGTGAACCCTTTCACTCCGCCTTCGACTGGGAATCAGCCCTGCAGCCTATCGAATCCGCTATTAATTAGTGGGTGAGTGCACCATCTGGGGCGGTAGCACGCCCGTTGACGCTCGCTGTGACCATATCCGAGGTTCTGCTGGAGGTTCGCTCGTAGCGGCCGCCGCCACGTTCGCGGCTCGCAACTCTCGATACTACCCACTTGTGAGATGGATGCGTTAGCAAAGATGGAACGCAGTTTGCGGGCAACACTGGGTACGAGTAACCTATACTGCACCCCGGCGAACGAGGACAGATACCGCCCAGAGAGTCGAAATCGTGTAGCCTGCCACGAAGAACGTCATCACTACGTAGCTAGGGAATCCGGGATGAGTGAGTATCGCTGGCATCGAGTAAACCGCCTGGACGAGGAAAGGAACAACTGGCTGCGGCGAACAAAGCGGACCGGTTGAGGCGACGACGAACGATGGCACCGGTTCGGTGGACGAGATACTCAAAACGCCGACTCTGCGATACGGATGCCCGGACGGCTCTCTGGCGGTCTCTTTCAGGTTGTAGCTTCTCTCACTCTCCAACGACTTCAAAGTGATACGGCGGCAACTCCACAACCTTCACATCGCCGAACTTCTCGCCCACGATCTCCCGCGCTTCTTCGACGGACATCCGCAGATCCTCGGGTGGACCCCGTCCTTCGCCACCGACCGTCGTTTCCTCGTTGGGCAGGTCCTGCCAGTTGACGACGAACCTCCCACTCGGCCGAACCACCTCACGCGCCTGCGTGACGAACGGCACCTGGTCCTCGACGCCGTGGAAGGTGTTGGCGACGAGCGCCACGTCCACGGTTCGGGGAGGAGGTCGGTGAGATCCCGGGCGTCGCCGCGGATGGGGCGGACGTTCGGGAGGCCCCGGGCGTCCGCGTTCGCCCGGAGGTCGGGGAGCAGGTCGGCGTCGAGGCCGACGGCGTAGACCGGCACGTCGTCGACGAGGTCGGCGGCGGGGAGCGCGAAGTAGCCGTCGCCGCAGCCCACGTCCGCGACGGACCGCCCGGGAGCCAGTCCGAGGGTCCGGAGCGTCTCCGCCGGCTCCGGCCACAGCTCCGCCCACCAGTCCCAGCCCGGCTGCCGGGTGTTCCGGAACCGCGTCGTGGTCCGACGTTCATCCGGCGGGAGTTAGCTCCACTGGTCGAACCGCCGAACGGTCGGCGGTTCGACGCGAACGAGGGAACCGGGAGGAGAATCGCGGACGAGTCGCCCCCATAAACCATTTTAATACTGCATTTTGTTGCAACTAATTACAAATTGTTACATATATAGTTTATAGGGTCCGTTCCTGGCGACGAATCCGAAATCCGGGCCGCCCCGCTGACCCGGACGAAGCGGAACCACTACGACGCTGGCGGTGCGATAGCACACGGTACGGACCGGTTCGGCGCCATGACACCGAGGGTACTGACGAACTGGCGCGCGGTGCTGGTCGTTCTCGTAGTGGTCGCCGCGGGGTGCGCGGGCGGCCTGCTGACCGACGGTCCCGAGGGGCCGACGCCCGCCACGGACGACGCGCGAAGCTACGAGATCACCGTGGAGCGCGTCGTGGACGGCGACACGCTGGAGTTCGCGTACGCGAACGGCACCGGGGACACCGTCCGGCTCGTCGGCGTGGACACGCCGGAGGTCCACGTCGAGAACGACCCGCCGGAGTTCGAGGGCGTGCCGAACTCGGAGGCGGGCCGCGACTGCCTCCGCGACTGGGGGCATCGCGCGTCGGAGTTCGCGCGGACGCAACTCCTGGGCGAGACGGTGACGCTGACGCTCGATCCTCGCGAAGGTCCGCGTGACCGCTACGGTCGGCTGCTCGCGTACGTCCACGCCGACGGGAACCGGTCGTTCAACCACCGGCTGATCGCGGAGGGGTACGCGACGGTGTACGACACCGACTTCGCGGAGCGCGAGCGGTTCGACGCGGCGCTCGCGGACGCGCAGGCCGCGGGCCTCGGCGTGTGGGCGTGCCGGGAGCCGGCGACCGGCGGCGCGGACGCGACCGACGCCGGCGACGGCGACTCGGGCGACGGGACCGCCCGCGACGACGACACCACGAGCGACGCGAACGGGAGTGCGCTGGCGGTGGCGAAGATCCGGGCGGACGCCCCGGGCAACGACCACGAGAACCCGAACGGCGAGTACGTGGCGTTCGAGAACGCGGGCGACCGGCCGCTCGACCTCTCCGGGTGGGCGGTGCGGGACGAGGCCGACCGCACGTACCGGTTCCCGGACGGGTTCGCGCTCGCGCCGAACGCGACGGTGACGCTGTACACCGGAAGCGGCACCGACACGAAGTCGACGCTCTACTGGGGGTCGGACGGCGCGATCTGGAACAACGGCGGCGACAGGGTGATCGTGACGGACGCGAACGGCACCGTCGTCCTCGACGAGTCCTACTCCTGACGGTCGAGCACGGACACGTCGACGCGCTTCTCCGTCCCGCCGAGGTCGAGCGCCGCCTGGTCGCGGATGGCGTCGCGGACGGCCGCGCGCCACGCGTCGACGGCGTCGCGGTGGCGGTCGTGGTGGGCGTCGACGGAGTAGTCGGCGTCGGGGTCCTCCCGGAGTTCGTCCCCGGTGTCGTCCGCGCGCGGGTACGGCGGGACGGCGTCGTCGTCCACGAGCGCCGCGGCCGCGACGTGGACGGGTTCGGGCTGTCCTCGGTATCCGTCGCCGGGGACGTGGATGCGGGCGCGCATCCGGCCGTGGAACGGCGGCGTCAGGCGGAGCACGGCGTCCGGACCGGGCTGGACGGTGCTCTCGTAGGCCGCGACCACGTCCTCCGCGGACGCCGCGATGGCGTGCACGACGCCCGGGTCCTCGGAACCCGCCATCGCCTCACCGCCGCTCGTACTCCTTCTGCGGCACGTCCATCGTCTCCTCCCCGGCCGCCTGCCACGCCGTGAACCCGCCCTCCAGATGTGCGACGTCGTCGTACCCCATCTCCGCCAGCCGCTTCGCGGCGAGCGCGGAGCGCCCCGCCTCGTTGCAGTAGAGGACAAAGCGCTTCTCCGTCGAGAAGAACTCCTTGTGGTAGTCCGTGTCGGGGTCCGCCCAGAACTCGATCATGCCGCGCGGCGCGTGCTCGACGCCCGGGATCGACCCCTCGATCCACACCTCGCGGATGTCGCGCACGTCCACGACGACGGTGTCGTCGTCGGCGAGTTCGTCCGCGATGTCGTCGACGGTCACGGACTCCACGCTCTCGTCTGCGTCCTCGGCGAGTTCCCACGCGCCGCGTTCGAGATCGGTCATCGCGTCGGGCTACTCGCGCCGACACGATAGAGCTTGTGCCGGAGTACCACGTCCCGAAGAAGAACGGGCGCCGAGCGGGCTTCCGGACCGTCGCGCGACCCGATCAGCCCGAGGCGTTCCCGGTCGCGTTCGTGTCGTTCCCGGCGGGTGCGGTGTCGTTCCCGGCGGTCTCGTTCGCCGCGCCCGGCTCCTGAATCTCGCTGACGACCCAGGTGTCCGCGGACGCGGACTGGACGGTCATCTCCTCGACCGTCACGCTCTCTACGACCGGCCCGTCGTCCTCATCCATCGTCGCGTCGGTCGCGTTCGTGTCGTTCCCGGTGGCGTTGGTCTCGTTACCCGCGGCCTCCTCGACGGCGCTCGGGTCGTCCGTGAGCGTCCCGACGGACATCTCCTCGACGGTCAGCTGGCTCACGGAGAGGTTCTCGATGGTGAGCGACTCGACGACCCGCGCGTCGCCGGCCGGTGCTTCGCCGGCGTCGGTCTCGTTCGTGTCGTTCCCCGCCATCGCGCCGTCGCTTTCGTTCGTGGCGTTGTCGGTCGCGTTGCCGGCGTCCCCGCCGTCGTCACCGCCGAACAAGCCCGAGAACCAGTCGATGACGCCCTCGAAGAACCTCTGCTCGACCTCGTTGTTCTCGACCGTGAGGTTCTCGATGGTCAGCGAGTCGACCGTCATCGACTCGATGGTGAGGTCGCGGACGACGACCGGCTGGTCCCCGGTCGTCTCGTTGTCCTGCAGGTCGGCCGCGAGCGACGCGTTGCCGTCCGCCGTCTCGTTCGCGTCCGTGTCGTTGGTCTCGTTGTCGGCCGTCGCGTTCGTCTCCACCTCGTCCGTCTCGTTCGTCGCTCCCTCCATCGCCCCGTCCTCGCCGGTCAGGTTCTGGAGCGCGGCTTCGTCGCCGGACGCTTCGAGGCTGGAGAGCGAGACGTCCTCCAGGGATAGCGACTCGAAGCGCACGTCGCTGAGGATCACCGGCTGACCCTCCTGTGTGCGGTTCGCGGTCTCGTTCAGTTGCTGGATGTTCTGTCCGGACACCTCGGCCGACTCGACGGTGAGCGACTCGATGGTGACGTTCTCCACCGTGACGTCCGAGAGTTCGAGTGACTCGACCGTCACGTTCTGGAGGACGACCGTCGACTCCGTCGCCTCGGCCGTAGCGTCGCCGCCGGCCGCCGTCGCCGCGGGCACCGCCGCACCCGAGAGCGCGACGAGCAGCGCGACGACGACTGCGCCCGTACGTTTGCGTTGCATGGTTCCGTCAGAACGGACGACGGACGCCGGCGTAAACGCCGCCGGCCGTTACGGCGAGTTTCACGCCCGTTCGCCACCGGCTACCCGCCGGTACGCTCGCGCTATCCGCCGGCGGGCGGCTATCCGGGCGCGGGACCGCGCGTGCCGGCCGGTCGCCGACCCCTGTCGACCTGCCGTAACGCGCGCCTTGTCGCCGCCGGACCGTGCGCCCCACAGCGGTTCAAAAGGGGTTGTGGCCGTCCTACCGGCCGTCGCCGCAGATGGATGCGAACACGTCGTCGTGGAGAGCGTCGGCGGCGGCCTCCATGACGTGAACGAGATTGTCGGTGTCCTCGCGGTTGTAGGAGACGAGCGTGTCGAGTGCGCCGTCGTCGCCGCGCCGGTACTCGCGCCAGAGCCGGACGGCGTCCTCGCCGGAGATGTCGGGGCGGTCGCGCTCGACGCCGAGCGCGCGCTCGACCGCGCCGAGACCGCCGGAGAGCCCCATCCGACTGCACGCGTACCGTAGGTCGACGTGCGGCGCGTCGAGCGAGAGGTCGTACTCGCGTTCGAGGAACGGCGCGTCGAACGTCCGGCCGTTGAACGTGACGAGCAGGGGTGCGTCGAGGAGGTCGGCGAGCGCATCGCGGGTGAGGTCCCGCCCCCTGACGAGCGTGGTGGTGTCGCCGCCGCGGCACACCGAGACGGTAGTCACGTCGCTGTGCCGGGAGAGGCCGGTGGTCTCGATGTCGAAGAACGCGGCGTCGTCGCGGAAGTTCTCGTAGAGCCGCCAGTGCTCCCGACCGGGGAGTGCGGCGGCGAAGAAGCCGGCGTCGCCGTCGTCGAGTCGAACGCGGGCCTCGTCGATGAACGACTCGATGCGGTCGGCGCGCGTCGGCCCGACGGCGTCCGGGTCGAACTCGTCCCAGTGCGTGACGCCGCGCCGCCACAGCTTCCGCTCCGTCGTCTCGCCGACGCCGCGCACCGGGATGAACGTGTTCTCGACTCGCACGGGAGATGACTCGCGGGTCCGGACGGTAAGCGTTGCGATGCCCGGGCCGCCGCCGAGCGGCGCCTGGCGGCCGACGCCGATGCTCGACCAACGCTTTAGCCGGCGCGGCCCGTACGCCGCGTATGGTTCGTGCCATCCTCATGATCGACACGGCAGCCGGGCAGTCGGAGGCGGTGGCGTCCGCGGTGCGGGAGGTGGAGGGCGTCACGGAGGCCCACGTCGTCGCGGGCGACTTCGACGTGGCGGTGGAACTCGACGCCGACGAGGTGTACGACGCGCTCCACACGGTGACCGCGGACATCCGGTCCATCGACGGCGTCGGGACGACGCGGACGTACATCTGCCTGGAGTGACCGGTCCGGCGCGCGTCGAATCACATAAGGCGGGCGGCGGCAACGTGCGAGCCATGCAACCGGAGGAACTCCGAGCGGACGTTCCGGCGCTCGACGAGGCGGTCTACTTGAACACGGGTGCGAGCGGGCCGTGCCCGCGGCGGGTCGTGGCGGCGGCGACGGGGTCCCAGGAGCGCCACGAGTTCGACGCGCCGGTGGGAGACGGCCCGTACCAGGTAGCGGGCGAGGCGTTCGACGAAGCGCGGGAGGCGGCGGCGGCGGTGCTGGGCACCGACGCGGCACACGTGGCGCTGACGCAGAGCACGGCGGACGGCGTGAACCGGGTCGCGGGCGCGCTCGACTGGGAGCCGGGCGACGCGGTCGTGCGGACGGACCTGGAGCATCCGGCGGGCGTGCTGCCGTGGCGGCTCGCACACCAGCGCCACGGCGTCGAGCGGCGGGTGCTTTCGACGGAGCGCGGTCACCTCGACCTCGACGACGTGAAGGAGGCGGTGGACGGCGCGCGTCTCGTGTGTCTGAGTTCCATCTCGTGGAACTACGGGACGCGACTCGACGTGGACGAGGTGGTCGACGTGGCCCACGACGCGGGTGCGGAGGTGCTGGTGGACGCGGTGCAGTCGGTCGGACAGGTGCCGGTGGACGTGGAGGCGTGGGGCGCGGACTACGTCGCGGCGGCGAGCCACAAGTGGCTGCTCGGGCCGTGGGGCGCGGGGATGCTGTACGTCCGCGACCCCGAGTCGGTGACGCCGGGCCACGCGGGCTACGCGAGCGTCGGGGAACTCGCGGACGACCGCGTGGGGTTCGCGTCGACCGCGAGGCGCTTCGAGGTCGGCACCACGTCGCCCGCGCCGTTCGCGGGAATGTGCGAGGCGATCGCGACGATGGAGTCGGTCGGGATGGCGACGGTGCGCGACCGCGTCCGTCGGCTCACCGACCGCCTCAAGGACGGCCTCGGCGACCGCCTCCTGAGCCCGCGGTCGTTCGAGTCGGGGCTGGTGACGTTCGCCGCCGACGACCCGGCCGCGACGGTGGAGCGCCTCGCGGACGCGGGCGTTCGCATTCGGGCGATCCCGGACCCCGAGGCGGTGCGCGCATCGGTCCACGTCTTCAACACCGCCGGGGACGTGGACGCGCTCCTCGACGCGCTGTGACGCTCGACCGGAGAAATCGCACGCCGGCGTCGAGTTTCGGTGCGCTGACTCCTCGCGCAACATTTATCCATGCGTGGCTACTCTGTGGAAACGCAATGGCAACCGGTACGGTCGACTTCTTCAACGACACTGGCGGCTACGGCTTCATCGAGACCGACGATGCGGACGAGGACGTGTTCTTCCACATGGAGGACGTCGGCGGCCCCGACCTCGAAGAGGGTCAGGAGGTCGAGTTCGACATCGAGCAGGCTCCGAAGGGGCCGCGCGCGACGAACCTCACGCGCCTGTAGACGTTCTCGCAACGTCCGGCGCCGAGGTGTCCGTTAGCGGTAGCGCCGCTACCACGAACCCCCAGTTCTTTCGAGTGCTCAACCGCGAGCGACGGCGTTCGGCGAGATCCGTCCCGACGGGCGTCAGAAGCCGTCAGTGACGTACGTGTCGCGCTCCGGGAGCGCGGCGAGCACGTCGGCGGCGTCGCGGTCGTGGACGACGAACTCGCCGAGGTCGGCGGCCGCGTCGGCGTCGAGGTAGCCGGCGTACACCTGGGAGAGCGTGGCTACGTCGGTCTCCACGTCGGGGTCGGCGTCGGACTCGATCCGGGTGCAGTCGGCGGCGTCGCCGCGGACGGAGAGCCGGAACGTCGCGTCGTTC
>CAZYYH010000021.1:0-20819 GCA_964651725.1 uncultured Halobacteriales archaeon
GGAAAAGGAGGGCGTCGAGGAAGTGACCGAGATCATGGAGCACAGAGCATGATCGGGAAACGGACGACCGCGGCGGCCGCTATCGGTGGCTCGCCGCCCGACGCCCGCATCGGTTCCCGGATTCGAGTACACCGGCGCAGCACGGACGCGGCCCGCGGCGGTCCCGACGGAGGGAGAGCATGAACACCGCAGATCAATATCTCAAAGCGATCTATCTGGCGCAGCGAATCGAGGACGGCCCCGCATCGACCGGCACGCTCGCGGATCTGCTCGAGGTGAGTCCGGCCAGCGTCAACGAGATGGTCGGCAAACTCCAGGACCGCGAACTCGTCGACCACGAGAAGTACAAGGGAGCCAGTCTGACCGACGAGGGACTCGAGCGCGCCCACAACGCCCTCCAGACCTACTGTATCATCGAGCGGTTCCTCGCGAACGTCCTCGAGGTCGAGGAGTTTCGCGACGAGGCCCGCGCCCTCGAGAGCGTCATCGACGACACCGTCGCGGAACGGCTGGACACGATCATCGACCGGCCCGAGCAGTGCCCCGACTGTTTCGACGCCGAAGCGGACTGCTGTGAACTGCTCGAACTCGAGGCCGGCGGCCACGCGGACTGAGAATTCCTTTTCCCTCTCTCGAGCTACCGTGACCAGTGAGTGAGCGATAGCGCGGGGCAAACGGTCCCACGACTCGTCCCGATAAGCCAGTCACCTCCGGTCAGGTTCGGTCAGACGATGTCTGCTCACCGAACCGTATGTACCGTCGACCGATAATCGCCGCAACGGCGAGTGCGACGACGACCGCCACGCTGAGTCCGATCGGGAACGACCAGGTATCGCCCGACCAGTCGGAGTCGAACACGTCGGCGTAGTAGCTCGCAACCCGCTCGCCGTGGAGCGCGACGAGCACCTCGCGGTTGTTCTCGAGCGAGTTCGCGTTCCAGTTCGCGCTGCCGACGATCGCGACCTCCCGGTCGATCACCACGCCCTTGGCGTGAATCTTCTCGAATCGATCGGTATCCTCGACGAGGCGGACCTCGAGCGGGAGGTCATCCCGGTCGGCGATTCGCTCGAGGTCGGCCGCGAGCCGCTCGTTTTCGTCCGCGTTGTACCACGCCGATCCGAGCAGAACTTTCACGTCGACGCCGCGGCGGGCCGCCTCGAGGGTCGCCTCGAGCAACGAGACGTCGGCGGCGATGCTGGGCTGGATGACGAGGATCTCGTCGTCCGCGCCGGCGAGTAGCTCCCGCAGTCGGCCCTCGGCGTTGTCCGGCGCGAGCAGGAGTTCGGCCGACTCGACGGGAACCGTCTCGGGTTCGTGAGTCGTCGGAAACTCGGATTGAGACGACGAGAAGCCCTGCTCCTCGTCGTCGACGAACGAGGCGTTCGCGTGGTAGTTCTCACCCGTTGTCGTGTCCCAGCCCCGGAAATCGGCTCGAAAAACGCTCGCGAGGTCGGCTGCGAGCGTCTCGTCCTCGAAGCGAACGCCCCAGCCGCGGCTGCTCTCGCCCCCGACGCCCGAGGGCTTCCAGTTCTCGCTGGTGACCAGTACGCGGTCGTCGGCGACGGCGTACTTGGGGTGGTGGTCTCAGAAACCGAATGCGTCGATACTTCGGGACCCGCTTAGACAAAAGACCCCGTTTGTTGCCCGATTCGATGAGCTCCCCTTGTGCTTACCGGCGCCTCTGTTGATCCGGTCCGATGGATGTTCTGCCACAGTCACTATCTCCAACATACGCGAGCTGTACGGCGGTTTTAATGGAAGGTCCGTTTGCTCCCGGGGAGTGATTTCCTTCCCAAGGGAGACGTGGGCGCCACGGCCGTCTCCTCGGGCCCCGGTATACTACTGTTGAATCGCCTGGAATAAGCAAGCTCATTATAAGTTAGATGGTCGACTCAGGGAATTTCTTGGCTAGCCAATAACCCGTTGCACCCGACAGGTTTATGGCGGCCGGGCAGAGACATTCATGCAATGAGTGAAGTTCCACTCGCTCACAAGTATTCCGCAGAGACCTACGATCGAGCTCTATCGAACCTCGTAACGAGGTGGAATCACGAGGGCGGCGAGGACCCCATCAAGTACGACCAGGCGGCCGGCGAAATGGACGAATCCACCACCTCGGTCGCGCTGAAATACCTCGGGGAGATCGGCCTCCTCGACGTCCCGAAGGCCGGCTTCTACGAGGTCCCCGACGAGGTCCTCCGCTACAAGGACAAAGTAGGGGACGTCAAGAGGGAGGCGAAGCAGGAGGTCGTGAGCCACCTCGAAGAGTACCCGCTCTACAAGGAGACGATGTACCTGCTCGAGCTGAAACATAACGAGCGTGAGTTCGACGGTCTGGTTGAGGCTGTCGCCGGCTCAGCATCCGTCGCTGCCTCCCAGGACGAGGTCGGGGATGTCGAACGGAGTCTCAACATCCTAGATGTACTCGGCTTCCTAGAGATCGACGAGGAGGGTCGCGTCTCGATACCGGAGGACCTGGAGAACGAACCCGTGGCGGACGAGCCCGAGGACGACACGAGTTCGGAGAACGATGCGAGTTTGGAGGACTACACGAGTTCGGAGGCCGACCAGGGGTCGGAGCCCGAGCCCGCCGAGGGGGCCGCAGAACCCACCGGTAGGACAGTCGCGCAGCAGACCCCCGACGGCGGCGCCGTCGCCGTTCAGGGCGGCGTCACGGGGATCAACGTCGAGATGGACATCTCCATGGACGTCACGGAAATGGAGGCTGAGGAGGTCGAGCAGAAGCTGGAGGCCATCCACGGCGTATTCGGCCAAAATGAAGAGTAGCTGGTCCAATATCGAGACGGACCTCCTCGGATTCTACGAGGAGGGCAACGAGCTGGACGACGACAGCCAGGGGTTCCTCAAGCGCATAGACTTCGTCGAGAACGGGCACGTCTCGGATGCGGGGGAGCGTTACCTCGATTCGAAGTTCATCTTCGAGGACGGCGAGCACCCCGAGATACTACGCCACGAGGTCCTCAACCTGCCCGAGATCCGGGACCTGTGCCAGTCCTTCTACGGTCAGCGGACGGACCGCGAGAAGGTGGAGAGATTCCTCAGATCCAAGACCGACGTGTCCGGCAGCAGGGAGGTCGGGCGCATCCTGAACCTGCTCAACAGCATGGAAATCGTCTCCTACAGCAAGAAGACCGGGAGCGTCCAGTTCTCCGAGGCCGACCAGGTCGAGGAGCAGGATCAGGACAGCTACAGGGTGACCCACCGCACCCCTTACTCGAATATAAAACGCCTGCGGCGGGCGATCCGAGCGTGTGAGGGCGACCTCCTATGGGTGGCGAAGCACTTCCCGAAGAAGGGGCTTGAGCCGCTATCGGACGAAGTAACCGGTGACCGGTTCAGCTCTGTGCAGATCCTCTGCGGCACCGCCAACGTCACCCACAAAATGCGGTCCGACTTCGAGCGCTTCCAGGACGAGATGGGGAGGCGGGATGTCGACTCAGAGCTCCGGGTCATGACCAACAGGGACCACCTCGGCAAGCTCCACGACAGGTGGATCCTCTCGGACGGCGCTTCGTGGAACGTCCCCCCAGTGAACTCGATCTACAGGAACCAGGAGGCCGAGTTCCATCGAGTGACCGAGGACCACTCCTTCGAGGAGTGGCGGGACGACGCCGTGGACATCATCTCCGACTGGAACGAAATCCAGAAGCACATCTGATTCGCCTGATTCACACGCCCAGCTTGAACACCCGTTCGCGGTACATGCTCTCGATGTCCTCGTAGTAGACGTGAAGGTAGTGCGACATCGAGTCTGAACCGCCGGCGCCCCTGCTCCCGGCAGTGTCGCCGCGCATGTAGGCCACGAGCTCGCTCCCGATGTCCTCGTGCACGTCCCAGTAGGTCGTGAACCAGTGCCTGCCGAAGTGGCTCCGGACCGGGCGGGCGCCGTCCCCCGGGTCCGCGAGGTCGTCGGGCATCGCCGAGCGCCACACCTCACCCAGGTGCTTCGGCTTCAGGCACACCTTCTCGCGCTTCGACAGGAGCATCGACCCGCGCCCGCAGTCCGGCCTGACCAGCATGTATCTGACGAGGCACCTCCGCGTCTCGTCGTCCAGCGGCAGCACGCGGGGCCGCGCGCTCTTGTTGCCCTCGCGGTCGCATGGGACGTACAGCGAGCCCGGCCTTCCCTCGACCTCCGGGTGCGTGCCGAGCCCCGGGTAGCAGCCGCGGAGCCCCTCGTGGCCGAGGTTCACCTCCGGCAGACGGACGTTGCAGAGCTCGGAGGCGCGGAGGCCGAGCTTGAGCTGGGCGACGATCACGGCCCTGTCGAGATAGTGCCCGGCGCCCCGCGCCAGTCCGCCGAGCCGGTCGAGCTCCACCCTCGGGTAGTCGGGCGTGCCGGACCTCATCGCCTCCGGCGGGTCCACGTCGAAGGGCGCGAAGTCGGCGGAGTGCGGGAACGCCTCGTCCCTCGCCCAGTACGAGTGCGCGGCGCCGAGGTGCGCGAGCTCGGTCTCCACGGTCGAGCGCTTGACGCCGTCGTCCGCCCGGGACTCCACGTAGGACTCGACGTGGGAGCGCGACGGGCAAGCGACGTGGCGGCCCTCCCTCGCCATGTGCCTGCGCCAGTGCCGGAACGAGTTCCGGTAGTTGCGCACGGTGTTGTCAGCGCGGGGCCCCGTCTCCTGGAGGAACAGCTCTAGCGGGTCGATGTCGAGCGACTCGAACGCGGCGGCGTGCTCGGCGAGCGGGTCCAGGTCGCGCCCGAAGGCCGAGGCGACGGCCTCCCGGCTCATCGCTCCTCCCCCGCGGCGGCCCACGTCTCAGACGCAGGGCCGTCGCCGGCCGCCGCCATGAGCACCGGGCTGTAGACGTGCGGATGGCGCGTGCTCGTGAGCATGTGGTCGTAGAAGGCCGTGACGCGCCTGAAGTACGCCCCTGCCACGCGGCCGGACATCTTGGCCAGCGGGCCGGCGCAGTAGGCGTCTACGTCGCCGGGCTCGGCGAGCGCGTGGTGCCGCCCCCGCTTCCGCATGTGCTCCCTCCAGCGCCTGCCGTGCCGACGGGCCTCCTCGATCGAGCTCTCGGATCCGCAGTCCGGCAGCACGTGCTCGGACTCCCACTCGCCCCAGGCGTCCCGCCCCTCGTACGCCGCGGAGTGCGCCCGCAGACGGTGCTCGTCCGGCGCGTCGCCCGGCGACCGGTACGCGCCGAGGAGCAGCGACGGGTCCGTCGGCCTCGCACCGGCCATCAGAAGTCACCCCGGACGGCGGCGCCGGTCCCTGCCACGTACGTCGCCCCGCCCTCGGTGCCCTCGGCTCCCTCGTCGCCGGGGACGTAGTACCCGTCCGCGCCGTCCGGCCGCTCGTCGATGACCAGGCCCTCGGTGAGAGCGGGGACGCGCCCGGGCACCGTGGCCTGCAGATGGTTCACGAGCTCGGAGTGCGTGCAGCCGGGGTTGTCCGCCACGAAGCGCTCGGCCCGCCTGCGCTCGGACCCGAACACACGCTGCTCGAGCTCTGAGATCCTGGAGCGGGCGGAGTCCAGCTCGTCCCTGAGCTCGTTCCTCTGCTCGCGGAGCTCGGCCTCCGTCTCGTCCGGCCCCACTGATGGGTCGAGACCGTCCGCCGCCTTGACGCCGGCCTCGATCATGCAGGCCATCCAGTCGGACATCGTCATGTCGAGGTCGTCGGCGACCCTCCTCCACCGCTCGTGCTGCTCGTCCGTCGGATAGCAGCTGGCCGTGTTGACCATGCAGTATCATCGTCTCCGGGGCTGGTAAGCTCTTCCAAGGGAGAAGCGACACCTCTCGCGATCCCGCTGCGCAGCAGCAGACGGAATGATATTCCAGGCTGACGAACAATTAAATGCGAATGATCCAGAAACTGTTGCGGGCGCTCGGGGCCGAGTCCAACGAGGAGACCGTCCGGGCGCGGCACGAGCCGGAGAAGCGGGCCCTGCGTCCTCCGCCGCGCGAGAAGAGCGATCCCCGGATTCGCCGTCCGTATACCCCGGAGGAGGAGCGAAAGATGGACAGCGTGAGGTCGCACCGATACCGTGGCGACGACGACGAGTACCACCACGGCGGCAGGCCCGACGAGGGCCCCATCGACACGATCTCGAGGCTCGGGACCATCGCTCCGCCGATGGGGAACCCGTCGCTCGACCCGGCCAGCGGCGACCCCGTCATGGTGTCGTACCTCTGCGGCTACGGGCGCGACACCGAGTTCGGCCACGACGCCATGGACGGCGTCGACCGCATGGTGACGGACACCGAGGTCGACGCGAATGACGAGCTGCGGGTCTCGTCGGCGACCGAGGGCGGCCCGCTGCAGCTGGCACCGGAGGAGGACATGGACACGCGGCTCAGTCCCGGGCGGCATCTGGGGTACGAGGAGCCCGGCTTCGGAGACTGGACGACGCACCTGTGATAATATGGCTAACGGAAATCCGAACACGGACGACGGCGACACGTACAATGACGAGAACATCACGCGGGACTCGGACGGCAACTACGTGGACGCGGACAGCGTGGACCGGGCCGAGCGCGACCGTGACTCTGAAACGGCGCGGAAGGCGGTCGATCGCATTCAGCGAATGAAGCGGTATGATCGCTCGCGCACGGGCGCCTCCGGTTCCGCCTCGCAGCGGGGACGGGAGCTGGTGCCCGCGGAGGAGTCGACGTCGGACGACGGTCCCGCCTCGGAGGAGCGAGAGCGGTCGGAGAGCGCACGTGAGCCGAGCTCGGCGTCCGACGACGACGGGATCCTCGACGCGGCCAGGCGCCGGGCGCGGCAGGCCGGATCCGCCGTCAGGCAGGCGGGATCGGTGGCCAGGCGCGCGGCGACGGACGAGCGCACGAGGAGCGGAGCCCGCACGGCCGCGGACGTCGCGGCATCCGGGGCGCGGATGGCCGGCCGCGGCGCCATCGAGGCGGCGGACAGGGCGACTCGCCCTCAGGAGCCGGACGTACTGATGGTCAGCGAGCAGCAGCGACAGGCGCCCACCGGCGTGCAGACCCAGCGGGCGGACGCCGGCATGGGCTCGCGGACGGAGCAGTCGCGCGGCACCGACGGCGTGACGGTCAACACCTACTACCACCCCGATGAGCGACGGGCGGCCGGTGAGCGCGAACCGGAGCCCGAGGCGCGCATGGGCCTGGCCGGATTTGGCGCCCAGGCGTCCGCCCCGAGCGCCACGTTCGGCTTCGGCGGCGGAATGGGCTCCGGATCGGGCGACTGGGAGCTCGGAATGGGCGGCGGGGGCGGCCTCGGAGCGGGCGATCCCGACGCCGACTTGGCGTGGGGAGGCTCCTGGGGAGACGGCGACGACGGCGGATGGGGCGGCGAGGGAGAGGACCTGGCGTTCGGATTCGGCGGAGGCTGGGGATCGGACGACCGCGACGACCCGGATGACTCCGGATGGGGCGCGGGCGGGACGGGGTGGCTCTGATGCCGTCGGACTTGGACGACGAGCTCCGACGCTCGCCCGATATGCGCAGCGATGATCCCGATTCCTGGAGGCCCCCCGTCTACCCCGGCGACGACGCTGGCTCCGACACGGGCTCCGGCGACGCGGGCGGCGACGACGACCCCAACCGCAGTCCGGACATGCGGAACGACGATCCCGACACGTGGAGCCCCGGGCCCACCTACCCGGGAGACGAGGAGGCGGACCTGCCGGAGGACGACGGTCGGGCCCCGATCGCGACGCCGGGCGGGTCTTCGGGCTCCGACGACGGCTCGGGCGACGGGACGCGGGAGGACTCCGCGGGCGACTCGGGCGGCGACACCCCGTTCGGCGGGTCATCGGGCCCGGCGCCGACGCCGGGATCGTCGTCCTCTCCCGCGCCCGGTTCGTCCGATTCGACGGACGACTCGAGCAGCGACTTCTCGGACGTGATCCGGGCCCAGCAGGAGGGCGGCCAGGTGACCGCGGGCGGCTCCACGTACGAGACCCCCGAGCAGACTCCGGCTCCGACTCCCACTCGGGACGAGGAGGAGAGTCGGCGGCGTCGCCGGCGCCAGGTGAGGGACAGCGACATTCAGCAGCGGGTCACCGTGGCAGGTGAAGAGTGGTTGATACTATCTTCGGGCGAGCAGGTCCTGGCGTCCGAGGTGGACGTCACCCACGAGACCGTCAGTCCGGACGAGATTGACGCGACCCTCGAGGCTCCCGAGGAGTCCAGCGGGAGGGAGACGGTCACGGACTGGGATCCCGACGACCAGCCGCAGACGGTGGTCGAGTCGGCGGCGGAGGGCGCCATCGACGCTGGACAGGGCGCGGTGGAGACCGGACAACAGGCCGCGGAGGGTGCGGTGGATACCGGACGGGACGCCGTGGACGCCGCGGCGGAGACCGGACAGCAGGCCGTGGACGCCGCGGCGGACGCCGGCCAGGACGCTGTGGACGCGGGCCAGGAGGCGGCCGATCAGGCGGTCCGCGACGCGACCGACGGGGCCGTCGGGGTGAGTGACGACTTCACCAGTACCGAGGATTCCGGCGGCGTGGCCAACACGGTGCAGTCCGGCGTTGACGCGGCGCAGTCCGAGGCCGACGAGCGTCTGAGGGACGCCACGGGCGGCGAGCTCGGGGTCTCGGACGACTGGACGAGCACGGAGGACACCCGTAGCGAGTCCGAGCTGTACATCGAGGGGGTCTACGAGGGCGAGCAGTCGACGATCGGCGAGACGCCCGAGAAGGTCACGCAGAACCCCTGGGAGCAGGACTCGCCCACCGACACCGGGCCGGCGCCGACGAACGACTGGTCGACGCCCACGACGGAGCCGGCGGAGCCCGGATCCGGGCCCAGCGGACAGGGGGTCGAGGCCGAGGACGAGGGCGCGGCGCGCGCCGAGCGGGAGTTCCTCTCGAACAACCAGGGGCTCACCGAGGACGACGTGCGCGTGAGCAGGGGGGAGGACGACCAGTTCCTCGTCCACTACGCCGGAGAGCGGTCGAGAGAGGCCGCGCTGGAGGAGCTGCGGAACGAGGTCGACATGGACGTGGACCGCGGCGACGTGGTCTATCGCAACGGTCAGTGGCAGACGTCGGACTCCTTCCAGGATCGCGTCCGCGGCCGCGCGCGCTCTGAATACGCGGAGGCCGCCGAGGCCGACCTCGAGGATCAGATCGCCGAGCAGCGGGCGGAGCAGCTCGCCGGCAGCGCGGACGACTGGTCGGCTGACCTCGAGCGGGGACGGGACTTCACGATCAGCGTGTCCGACGGCGAGTTCAGCGCGAGCCTGACCGACTCGTTCATGGACCGGGAGCGCCGGAACCTCGCCGAGGCCCAGCTCGAGCGCGAGCACGGCGTCGATCTGGCGGACCGGGACTTCACCATGGGTGCCGGCGGCTCCGTCTCGCTCAGCGCCTCGGGCCGCGAGAAAGTGTCCGCCGCCGAGACCGAGCAGTTCGGCGACTGGGCCGTAGGTTACGGCGACACGACCGTAGAGGAGAGCCTGCAGGGCGCGTCCGAGGCCTACTCGAGCACCGTGGAGGACGTCACTTCGTCGCCGCTGGCCCCGACGGGCGGAGCGATCGCCGCCGGGCTGTACGCCATGGGCCGCGAGGACGCTGCGGCCACGGTCAGCGGTGCCGGCGCGGACTTCGCACAGGGAGCCGCCGAGATGGGCAACGTCGCGTCGCTCGGACTGGGCGTGAAGGAGGCCGGCGAGACCGTCGGGGCGGGCGCCCAGGCGACGGTCGAGGGAGAGGGCGCCGAATTCGGGACCGACCTGGCTTCCGCCGGGGTCGAGGCCGGAGCGGCCGGCGTCGAGTACGCCCGCGAGAATCCGCTGGAGACGGCGGGCCTCGCCGCCGGGAGTCTGGCGGGCGGCACGGGACTGATGAGGGCCGGAGCCGCAGTGGGCCCTCGCGCGGGCCTCGCGACCCGCGCCGCCGTTCAGCCGGGGGAGGAGGCACTGGGCTATGGGGGCGCCGCCGTCACCAGACGCGTGGCCGGGCAGGGGGCGGCCGACCGACTGTTCCCGAACAACGAGCCTCTGCTGTTCTCTGAGGAGGCGGCGATCTCTGCCGGCTCCCGGGCCTGGGACTACGGCACCGATGTCGCCTCGCGCACCTCCGTCCGCAGTCGTCCCGGACTGGGCCTGGGCGGTTTCGAGATCGAAGTGGAGCCCCGCGACACGACGACCATCCGGGGCGAGGACCTCGAGTCGGACAACATGAGCGGGCCGGGGCGGACCCCGTCGCAGATCGAACGTGAGCGGCAGCGGCGGGAGAGCGAGCGGCGCCGGGAGCAGGCCGAGGCTGTCGAGGCGGCCCGGGAGTACAGCGCTCCTTCGGGTCCGGGTGGAGACTACACCGCCACCCGCGGCCCGACGCCGGACGACTACCAGAGTCCGTCAGTGAGCTGGCGTGGCCTGGACACCGAGCTCAGCCCGCGGGAGAGTCAGCTCGCGGCGCAGTACGAGCGTCAGAAGCCCGACCAGGACCTCCGTGAGCAGGCGGAGCAGCGTCCGGACCAGGGTCTCACGCTGGGATTCCGCGGCTCCGAGACCTCGGTGGCCCCGACGCGCCTCGAGGGAGACTCGGGGGTCGCGTCCGCTGACGCCGATCTGACCGGCCTGGGCACCAGCCCCGTCGAGATGACGGCCGTGGATGCCGACGCGACCGCGGAGACCGGGTGGGAGTCCGAACTGACCACAGAGGCACGTCTCGAGGCCGAGACCGGCACGGAGACCACTCCCGGCGAGTACCGATACGAGCCGGGCCGTGCTGAGACCGAGTTCCGACTGGGATTCGAGAGCCGCGGGGAGGGCGGCAGCGAGATCGAGTCCGAGCGGGAGCCGGACCGCGAGCCCGGCTTCTCCGGCCCGGAAGTGGGCGCGCGAGGCTCCGGCGGCGCGTCGGCACAGGCGGAGGACCAAAGGAGCGTCGGATGGCTCGGCGAGACCTTCGCCGGCTTCGCGGGCGTGGAGACGGGCGACGTGTCCCAGGCCGAGCTCGAGGCGCAGGGCGACGTCGCCTTCGGAGAGTACACGGCCGAGTCCTGGGAGCAGAGCGAGGAGTTCGGCGAGACGTTGAGCATGTTCGGCCTCGACGGCGAAGAGTCCGGGTGGGTGTGAGACCATGCTGGTCGGCGACCTCGATCCAGAGCGCATCGTCTACCGCACCGGGGGCGGCGTGGCGCACCTCAGCATGGCGTGCAATCAGGCGACCGAGGCATGCTTCCGCATGGAGGCATCCGTCCTCCACTCCGACCTTAAAGTCTGCAGGGTGTGCATCGGCGACGCGGATCTCGGATCCGGGGGAGTCGAGCGGGACCGCATGCGGGTGGCGGAGCTAGACCCGGAACGGGAGGTGATCCGTGCCCCGGGGTCCAAGGTGGTCCATCTCCGGAACTGCGGCTCCACCGGGGAGGTGGCCGCAGCCGTCCGCGCAGCCGACGCGGGACAGGAGTTCGTCTGCTCAATGTGCACGTCGATCGAGAGGGGCGAGGAGCGAGTGTCGGCCGAATTGCTGAGCTCCCTGGCCCCGGAGGACGTCGGCCCATGAGGGTCGACCAGCTCGAAGACGACAGGAGGGTGTATATATATTCGCGGAACGGCGTGGCGCATCTCTCCCGAGCATGCAACAGCGCCGCGCTGCGTGACCTAGAGGGGACGCCCGCGTCCGAAGTCGACCCGTCCACTCGCGTCTGCGGAACGTGCTAGCTGAGAATGGAGTCGACACGGGTGGCCGAGCTCGCCGACGACAGGATCGTCCACACCCGTGAATACGCGGGACGGGCCCACCTGTTCGACTGTGAGACCGCCAGCCGCTTCGACGATATGAGGAAGCAGCCCGCGGGAGAGACCACCGTCTCGACGGTCTGCGCATACTGCAGCCAGATCGAGCGGGGGGAGGTCAGGTCGGGGGCCGCGCTGCTGAGCTCCATGAGCCCCGAGGACCTGGGCCTGAGCCGGATCGGCGAGCGCTGAGTCCGGCGGAAGCGATCAATATCGCGCGGCGCGGATCATTCTCCATGGAGGCAGACCAGGTGCTGCGGCGCAATCACGACATGGACCGCGAGCGACTGAGCGAGCTGACGGGGCTCGACGAGACCACGGTGTCCTACCGGCTGCGGAAGATGGGCCTCGACTCCGGCGGCGCGGGACGGCCCAGGCTGCGGGACGAGAAATGGCCCCTGATGCGACGCGTGCAGTAGAGCCCGAGCCATTCTCCCGTTTTCTCAGTACAGGCCGGTCAGCGCGGCGGCCGCCGTAGAATCAGAGCGCACAGCAACACGAGCCGGGGCGCCGGGCGAATGCACCTGGCCCGGCGCGCGAATGGTTATGTTCGGAAGCGCAGGAATGAACACCCTGCGCTCTCACAGACGCGCCGCAGTCTTATCAGCCCCTTCCCGCCCCGCATTCGCTCCTAAGACATAGTTTTTCGGGATATCTCGAATTCGGCGCCAGGGGCGTTTTTAATAGATAACGGCGCGTTCGCATAATTAGTAACAGAGATTTAACTGAGAACTTGGGGAACACACCCGGGCACGGTGCCCGGATGGGTTACAGGACTGGACACTCTGTAACTCATTATACGCGGCGCTGGTTTATAAAACCTGCCCGTCGGCCCAGGTTCGGTCCATCAACAAGCAGACCATGAGCACGAAACTGAGCCAAGACGGAGCGGTATCGAGCATCGAGTCGGAAGCGCTGCCGGAGCGGCCTCTCCGGGAGGAGGCTCTCGAGAGCCTCGCGGAGCACGACTTCGTGATAGAACTACTGAGGCCGGCCGCCCGCGACCGGGTCACGCGGTTCTTCGTCATATCGCCCGAGCACATGTGGCTGGCCACCTTCACCGAGGGCGGCTGGGAGTGGCGCGGCCGCTCCGGATTCGGCAGGGTCCAGCGCCTGTGGCTGCGTGAGTGCCGCGACCGCTTCGAGCCCGTCGTGGGGTGGTCGGCGTGAGCTTCCGAGACGAGCTGCTCTTCGTGAAGTGGATCGACTCGGACGACTACTACGGTGCCAAACGGGCGTGGGTGGGCGACTGTCCGGACGGCGTCGACCCCCGGAGCGAGGCCAACGACCTCACGTTCACGTACGAGGAGACGCTGGAGAGCAGCTGGGGGGAGGAGCCGCGGGAGCAGTGGGCCATCGTCGCGTGCCGGCGACCTGAAATGCAGTGGGTCGGGGTGGACGTGGACGGCGACGAGGAGCACGCGGAGACCGTCCCGGACGACGTAACTCCGGAGGACGTGCGGGCGCCGGACCGCGGGGTAGTCATGGCGAAGTCGAAGTCCGGCTGGCCCCACGTCTACTGTCTCGCCCGGGACCCGCCCGCGGTGGACGGCATCAAGGGCGTCGACATTCTCGGGGAGAGCGGAGAGGTCAGCAAGCGCGTGGCCATCTCGCCGTGGCACGACGACCGTCGCGAGGTCATCAGGGAGCCCGAGCTGGAGCACGCGCCCCCCGTCGACATGAGCGGGTGGATCCGGGAGTCCCTGGAGCAGGAGCTCAAGCGCTTCGTCTCCATGGAGACGGACGACGGACTCGTCGACCTCGTGGAGCGGGCCACTCACGAGCACGTGGACGTCGACGCTCACGAGGCGCCGAAGGAGGCGCCCGGAAGCGTCCCGCAGTGCATCCGCGACATGTTCACTGTGCGCACGACCGAGGCCCGGTACGACTACCCCGACTCGCCCTACGCGGCCGACAATCATCTGGCGATGCTCATCTGGGCCGCGGGCTACTCGAAGGACGAGGCGCTGGGGATGTTCGCGGATAACCCGCCGGCGAAGGAAACGGGTTTCGACCGCGAAATCACGGAGAAGCAGCTGGACGGGCTCTGGCCCAAGCTGAACCGGGGCGAGGTCTACCCGCCGACGAAGAAGCTGGGGATCGACGTCTCGGGCTGCACGTGCCCCATGCACTCGGACGGGGACGTCGCGTTCGAGATGCCGACCATGCGCGAGAACGTGATCGACTCTCACGGGAGCCGGGCGGACGCCGCCGTCCTCAGCGCAACGCAGCGGAGGACCGAGGCGGTCGCGGGCTCGCCGGTCGAGGGCGCCCAGATCGTCAAGTCGCCGCAGGGGATGGGCAAGACGTGGCACACGTCCGCCGGGGCCGGCCCGGACAACAAGGTGCTCCACCTTCTGCCCGACAAGCAGGGGTCGCGCGACACCGCCGTGGCGGCCGCGGAGGAGCACGGCGTCGACTACCACGTCATCCGGAACTTCTCGGAGTCCTGGCTCGCGAGCGACGCGTCGCCGGTCCAGAGGGAGGTGCTAGGACTGTACCACAGAGGCGCCAGCCCGAGCCATATCCGCGAGAAGTTCGCCGACCGGATCCCGGACGACGTGGCGGACCCGTACATGGAGCAGTTCGACGGGCCCATCGAGGCCGACCTCGTCATCGGCACCGCCGGCCACGAGAACGTGTCGCACTTCCGCAACATAGAGTACGACGACGGCGTAGTCCACCGGAGCATCGTGCGGGACGACTGCGCGCCGGCCGAGATGCTCGAGGAGACCTCGTTCTCCACGCAGGGTCGGTCCGACGAGCTGAACGCCGTCACGAAGCACATCGACCACATCAACGCGACGGAGTGGACGGCGGTGCGCGACGACCCGGAACAGCGGGACAGGCTGCGTCGGACCGTGGTCGGCACGGGCGACGCCGACGAGCGGGAGGAGCACGACGACGTCTTCGAGGCGCTCGACGCGGCGGCGGACCGGACGGACGCGCTGGCGTTCGACCTCATCGGCGCCATGATGGCGGACGACGAGCTCGACGGGGACAGCCTCATGCGTCTGAAGGTGGCCTGCGGCGTCGAGATCGACTCGATCCACTCCACGAGCCTGGAGCGGCGGACCGGCGCCGGCCACGTCGGCGACGTAGAGACGCTGCACGCCTGGACCGCCGCCCCGCGGCTGGACGAGCACGACGTGGCCGTGATGACCGGCACCCCCATGCCCCACGTCACTGAGGAGTGGTTCGAGAGCGTCGGCCACGACGACGTGGAGACGGTGGACGTGTGCTCGGACTGGCGTGCGGCGAGGCGCGCCATGGGCTGGACCGTCGTCCAGACGAACGACGCGAGCAACTCGCGGTCCGGCATCGGGCCGGACTCGTACTACGCGGACGAGACCAACGAGGCGCGGACCGGGCGGACCATGGACCTCCGCGACGCCATCGCCCGCAAGCACGGCGAGGCGCCGAAGATGATCGACAGCAAGGGCGCCATCGACGTGGCCGTGGAGGAGCACGGGCTCGAGCGCGACGACACCATGCACCATGCCATCGTCGAGTCCAACAACCGGTTCCGCGAGGAGACCGTCGGCCTGGTGGCCGGCTCCACGTACTACGGGGACGACTACGTCCTCATCCGCGCCGCCTACGTGGGCGAGAACGCGACCATCACCCACGAGGCCGGCGCGCCGACGGAGATCGAGGGCGAGAAGGCGAGGGACATCATGCGCCACATGCGGTGCTCGTCGGTCGGACAGGCGATCGCTCGCTTCGGCCGCGACGGCCAGGGCGCCACCGTCTACGTCGACAGCTGCGAGATCCCTGAGACGTGGCCGACCATCGACGTCTCCGGCGAGGTCCGGCGGTTCAACGAGACCGAGCGAGAGGTCATGGCGGCCATCAACGACGGCGCGCAGAAGATGGAGGAGCTCTCGGAGCAGGTCGGCGTCAGCCGGCGCCAGATCAGCAACGTCGTCTGGCAGCTCGAGTCGGAGGGGATACTGGAGATCGAGCGGCACGCGCTCGAGTTCGGAGCGCACCGGGTCGATGGATCCGGAAGTTCTGATATAACTATTACTGTAGTAGATATTCCGGATACCGGCGGGGAGGGATGCCCCGATGCGGGGGACGACGACCAAACCGGGCGTCAGTCGACCCTCGACGGCTTCGAACAGCAGAAGTACTCCCAGAGCGGGGCCGGTTCCGGGACCGCTCCGGCCGACGACTAGCGGCTCTGAGCGCCCGTTCGACGGCCCCGCCATAGCGGTGCACGTGATCGCATCAGGTACGGCCTACCTCCGTCCGGCGCCCGGGTCGTCCCTGCCCACGCGGTTGCTGCCGCACCTCCCGCAGCGCTCCGGCCTCGACCCGCTGCCCAGATCCTGGCCGCAGTTCTGGCAGTACCACTTCTCGAGCGCGGTGTACACCATGCCGCCGCCGACGAGCACCGCGAGCCCACCGGCGTACATCCCGGCCATGATCGACAGCTCCGACGACGCCGCCAGGACGACGCCGCCCGCCGCCAGGGTCGCGACTCCGTACTTGAGGGTTTCTCCCATGCGTCTGGAATGTCACGATCGCTTATGTTTCCTTCGGATCCGGAGTAGGGGCCTGATTAGGCGGCGGCGCGTACGTGTAGCCATGGCCCAGACAACTGAGCCGCTGATCGACTCGGCGGCGGTCCTCGACGCGATGGACGGAGTGACTACGACCGCCGAGGTCGCCGGCCGCCTGGACGTTCACCGCGACGAGGCGCGTCGTGCGCTCTGCAGACTAGCCGCGGAGGGACGCGTGGAGCGGATAGACGTCGCCAGATGGATCGAGTAGCCCGCGCGTCCCCCTTCTCAGCCGGATCGAGAATATCGCATAATTCTCGTACGATTCGAGAGCGCGCGGTGTAGGGGTCGCGGTCACTCCGTCGCCCTCCGGAACCGTGCGCCGCTCCACGGCCCCGACGGGCACCCTGTGCGCCCTCGGCGGGTACGTCGAACGCACGGACCACGCACCGGAGATACGCACTCGCCGGGTCGGCCGACGGGCCCGTCGAATCCCGAGCCCGGCGCCACGGGCGGCTTCTTTAGTGTTGTGACACATTATAGGTTATGGCGAATGTAGCCATAACCGACGAGGCCGACGAGGCCCTGGAGAAGTTCATAGAGGAGCAGACTCACGGCGCCACGAAGAAGGGCGTCGTGTCGAACTGGATCATGGAGGAGTCGTCATGAGGAAGGCGCACGCGGTCGAGCTGCTGCTCGACCTCCGGCGCGTCCGGGACGAGCACGGGCGCGTCTCTCACTCCGTCTACGGCGAGCACGGCGGGTTCGCCTACAGCACCGTCGCCTCGAGGTTCGGCACACACGGCGACGCCAAGCGGTGCGCGGGCCTGCTGCACGACGACACCTGGGACCGCCCCGAACTGTGGAACGACCCGGGCAGGCTGCGATTCCTGGTGGAGACGCTGCTGCAGGACGCCGGGTTCGTCGCCGACCAGCTGGGCTGCGACGAGAGCGTGGTCCGCACGGCGATGGAGCTCCACGGGGTGGGTGAGCCATGACGGAGTACACCGACGAGGAGCTGCTGGACTCGATCCGGGACCTGGCGGACGAGCTGGGCGGGCGCGCCCCCTCCATCCGCGAGCACGACTCGCGGGGCGAGGCGGGCACCTGCACCGTCCGCGAGCGGTTCGGCACGTGGTCCGCCGGCGTCGAGGCGGCGGGGCTCGAGCCGCTGGGCAGGGACCGCGTCACCCGGCAGGAGTGCGTCAGGGCGCTGCGCAAGATGGCCGGCGACCTGGGCCGCAGGCCGAGGGCGAGGGAGGCCTCGGAGTTCGACTACGCGCCGAGCCACGGCACCATGGTGGACCGCTTCGGCACATGGAACGCCGCCCTGGAGGCCGCAGGGATAGAGCCGCGGCCGTCCTTCGGGCACGACGAGTTCGTCGAGGCCCTGCAGGATGGCGCCGGCACCGTCCCGGAGGTGGCCGGCCGCGTCGGATGCTCGAGGGAGACGGCGTACGACAGGCTGCGCTCCATGGACCGCGCGGAGGTCGCGGACGACGAAGTGATTCCGCACCTGTGGCGGCTGGTCGGGGGCGACGACCGATGAGCCGCCCGGCGTTCAAGTCGGGCTGGGACCTGCTCGTCCTGCCGACGCCGCTCGCTCTCGCGCTCCTGGTCGTCGCCGCGGTCCCCGCCGCGATGGGCCTCAAGCTGCTGGTGGGCGCCATGGTCCTAGTCGGCCTTGCGCTGGGAACCGTGGCGCCGCTCCTGCTGCCGATCGGCGTGCACTACGGGAGCCGGAACCACGAGCGGGCGGATCCGGGCGCAGGCTACCTCGCGCTGTGCGTGCTGTTCCCGGTACTGTCGATCCACTACTTGTCGAAAATGGACGGGGTGGAGCGATGACGTCGGACCTCTCTTGATCGACGAGTCCGGGATCCGTTCCTCTTCTCACGCGTGACGCGCGCCGCGAGAATTAGAGAGCCGCCCTTCTCCATTCTCCAGACCTTCCAGGGACCGATTCTCCGGAAGGCACGGGCGACGATTATAGCCCTCAGACCCCCCGATATGGGCCTCTACGCCGTCCCGGCGCTTCCATCCGATGATTCCTGGAAGATCTCCGTCGACCATGGGTCTCGGCCGGTTCTCCGACCTCCGGACCCCTACCCCTCGGACCTCCAGAGTCGGTCTCCGATATGCGAAGGCCCGCCGCGCCTGCCGTTTCTTCTGATACGCCCTCTCCTCTCGTCTGCTCATGTTAAAGCCGACAGGGAGGAGCCGACTGATAGTCATCGCGCGTATGAATTATAGCAGGGGCTCCCTCCCCAGTCTGCTAGTGGAACCCGTGGAGACGGCGCGTCTCATGGATCCCGTCGTGGCTTAATAGTCCTCCGTCACGTATTCTGAAACGCATGAGCGGAAACAACACATCGCTCCCGGTCAGTCCGGAGACCCGGGACCTGCTGCGGATGTACAAGCTCTCCCGCGGGTGCAACACTTACTCCGAGGCGATAAAGGAGCTAATGGACGAGGCGGGCTATGACACGAATACCGAGGTCGACGCATTCACTCTTGCCTACGGCGGCTCCGGGGCCGCCGACTGATCGCCTCAGAGGTCCCGGGCGGGCTCCTCGAACTTCAGCTCTACCCCCGTGCTCCAGCCGGGACCCGGCTCCGCCTCGGCGGCCATGTCCAGCAGGTCCTCGACGTACTCCACCGGATCGACGCCGAGCTCGTCCGCCCTGTCACTTAACATCTCGTAGCGGTCCGAGAGCATCGACACCCGGATCTCGGTCCTCTCGTGGTGGTCCGCGTAGTGCGAGTGAAGCCGCATGTCGCCCCTGGCCGTCTCGCTCTGTTCTCCGCAGCCGTCGCTCGCTGTCGAGCCTTCCTCCGTCATGTTTTTCTCGTCCGGCCGCCTTCGCCGGCGGCCCGTCTTTCCGTAGCGGCCGCCGCTACTTAGCCATTCGACAAGACGTTCAAACACGGTTCTTCACGGCCGCCGCATTCGGTTCCCGTGTCTCGGGGTGGTGATACCGGTAGCGCGCGCCCTCACCGCCGATAACCCGCACGTCGACCCCGCCGGCCGCGAGCGTCTCGAGGACGCCCTCGGTCGCCGCCGGCGTACCACCGACGGGGCTCGCCTCGAGGAGCACCGAGACGTCGACGCCGCGTTCGGCCGCATCGACGAGGTCCGCGGCGATCGCGTCGGAAGTGACGGTGTAGCCGGCTAGCAGGAGCCGTTCGTCGGCGTTCCGAACCGTCTCTCGCGGAACCTCGGGGCCGTCGGGGAGGACGAACGCAGTTGCCTCGTCGATCTCGGTGCTCGAGACGGGGAGACAGGTCGCGTCTCGCGGCCACCACTGGCCGTCGCTGTCGCTCTCCGCCGCGGCGTCGGTCGACGCCGTTCGGTACCACAGTTCGGCTGCCGGCGCGCTGTCGTAGGAGACGGAGTCGATCGTGGTCGTCGCGTTTCGGAGTCGCAGCTCGTCGCCGCCGTTCGCGAGCTGGAGGCGGGCCTCGAGCCCGAGGACCGGGAGCTCGGTCAGCGTTTTCGTGACGTTCGGGGCCGGGCTCACGGCGATGCGTCCGGTGACCGTCTCGTTCGGGAGTGTCGCCGTCGTGTGACCGTCCGTGAGCGTCAGAGTCTCGAGTCGGAGTTCGGGCGGGACCTCGAGGACGACGAACTCGCCCGCGTTGTCGTCGGTGGTGGGGTTCGGGTAGAGGCCGACGATTTGGGGTTGCTGAGGGGCGTCCGTGGTCGTCGAGGGTGTCTCGTCCGCTCGAGGCGGACAGGCGAGTTCGGACGGGCTCGGCGTTCCATCCGCGGCTGCTCGAGCGGCGGGCAGTTCGCGCACCGACGTTCCGTTGGCGACCGCGAACCCGGCGAGTATCGTTGCACTGGCAACGAGACAGCAGGCGAGTACGGCGACGAGAGCGGCTCGCCGGAGATCCATCGCTCCGTCTGGCCGCCTTTCCCTACTTAAAATATCGGAGCCAACGGGTTCTGGTTGCGATTGGATCTGCCCGTAGCGTTAGGGTATTGAGAGGTGATACTGCCTGTATTGTCTGTCCTGCTGTCGGGCGATCGAACCCAGTCAAAAGGCGGTTCTCCGAAATTTTGATCGTCAGGCCGCGGGCTCGAGGTCCACGCTCTCGGCTTCGGCCTGGACGAGGTAGGCGCGGTCGTCGTCGTAGTCGGCGACGATCTCGAGGGCGTCTTCGGTGCCGATCCGGTTGAGTGCCCACGCGGCGCTGGCCCGGACGCGGTCGGACTCGTCGTCCGCGAGGACGTCCGCGAGCGGCTCGATGGCGCGGGTGTCCCCGATCAGGCCCAGCGCGCGCGCGGCCCAACTCCGGACGTCCGCCTCATCGGCGACGAGCTGTTGCGCGATCGGCTCGACCGCGTCCGCGGCACCGATCTCGCCGAGGGCGCGGAACGCGGGCTGCTGGAGGTTCGGGTTGGAGTCGACGTAATCGACCAGCGTCTCGACGATCTCCTCGTCGTCGACGCCGATCTTCCCGAGGACGGCCATCGCGGCCTGATCGCGGCGGTTGGCCTTCTGGAGCATCGGGTCGATGGCCTCCTCGGGACCCATCCGCTCGAGGGCCTCCATGCAGTGTTCCTCCATGAAGTCGGAGTCGAACGTCTCGAGGG
>CAZYYH010000022.1:0-19753 GCA_964651725.1 uncultured Halobacteriales archaeon
TCCAGCGCTCGCTCCATGTCCTCGACGCCGACGTAGACCGAACTCAGTTCCATCCCGCGAGCACCTCCTGGGTCTGCTGTGACATCGTCGGTACGGTTTCCCGGTTCACGAGGATCCCCATAAATACCCTCCTCGGGGTGAAACTGTGCTGCGTCCACGCGCGAACGCGCAGCCACGGCTCTCCGGTCTTGCGGTCGGACCGCGCCCCTCGCACGCCCACGCCGTCGACCGTCGGCCGAACGCTACTGTGCGGCACGCGGATTTATTGCGACGGTCCCGAAAGTCGGAGTGATGACGACGGAGGCCCGGTCGGAGGCGGTGGCGCGCGCGGCGGCCGCGGTAGGGTTCGACCGGCTCGCCGACGACGCGGCGGTCGGGGACGGCGACCGCGACGAGCGACGGGTGCGCGCGCCGTTCACGGGCGAGGTGGTCGGGTCGGTGCCGGCCGCCACGGAGGGGGACGTGGCGGCGGCGGTCGAGCGCGCCCGCGAGGCGGGGGCGGCGTGGGCGGAGCGGCCGCTGGCGGCGCGCGCCGACGTGCTCCGGCGGCTCCACGACCTGGTGCTCGACCGCCAGGCGGACCTGCTCGACGCGGTCCAGGTGGAGAGCGGGAAGGCCCGCCGGCACGCGTTCGAGGAGGTACTCGACGTGGCGGTGACGGCGCGATACTACGCCGACCACGCCGAGGAGCACCTGGGGTCGCGGCACCGGACGGGCGCGCTCCCCCTGCTAACCAGAACGACGCAGCACTTCCGCCCCCGCGGCGTGGTCGGCGTGATCTCGCCGTGGAACTATCCGCTGACGCTCGCGGTGTCGGACGCGCTCCCGGCGCTCGTCGCGGGGAACGCGGTGGTGCTGAAGCCCGCGGAGCGGACGCCGTTCTCCGCGCTCCTCGCCCGGACGCTCCTCCGGGAGGCCGGGCTGCCCGAGGGGCTGTTCCAGGTGGTGCCGGGCGAGGGCGCGACGGTCGGCCCGGCGCTCGTCGACTGCGTGGATTTCGTCGGGTTCACGGGGAGCACGGAGACGGGCCGGACGGTGGCGAGGCAGGCGGCGGAGCGCCTGATTCCGGCGTCGCTCGAACTCGGCGGGAAGAACCCCCTTGTCGTGTTCGACGACGCCGACCTCGACCGCGCGGTCGAGGGCGCGCTCCGCGGCTGCTTCGCGAGTTCCGGCCAGCTCTGCCTCTCCTTCGAGCGGGTCTACGTCCAGTCCGGCGTCAGGGAGGAGTTCGCGGAGCGGTTCGCGGCCCGCGCCCGCGAGTTGCGGGTGGACGCCGGCTTCGACTGGGAGACGGAGATGGGGCCGCTCGTGGACGGCGACCATCTGGAGAAGGTGGAAGGGCACGTCGCGGCGGCCCGCGACGCCGGGGCGACGGTGCTCGCGGGTGGGGAGCGCCGCCCGGAGGCCGGCCCGTTCGGCTACGCGCCGACGGTGCTCGCGGACCTGCCGCCGGACCACCGCGTCGCACGCGAGGAGACGTTCGGCCCGGTCGCGTCGATCTTCGAGTTCGAGACCGACGAGGAGGCGGTGACGCGCGCGAACGACTCCGAGTACGGCCTGAACGCGAGCGTGTGGACGGAGGACGCGGCGTTCGGCCGCGAGGTCGCGCGCCGCATCGACTGCGGCACGGTGAACGTCAACGAGGCGTACGGCGCGACCTGGGGGTCACTGGACGCGCCGATGGGCGGCACGAACGACTCCGGGCTCGGTCGTCGCCACGGCCGGGAGGGCGTCCTGAAGTACACCGAGTCCCAGACGGTCGCCGAGCAGCGCGTCGCACCCGTCGGCGTGCCGCCCGGCGTGCCGGCGAAGTGGTGGGCGAAGGGGATGACGCTCGGGCTCCGCGTGCTGAAGCGTTCCGGGGGGTGGTGGCCGTGACGACCGTGTTCCTCACGGGGTTCCCGGGCTTCCTGGGCTCCGCGCTCGTCGGCCGGCTCCTCGACCGCTACCCCGAGGACGTGACCGTCACCTGCCTCGTCCAGTCGAAGTACGCCGAACTCGCGGACCGCCGCGCCGAGACCATCGAGGCCGAGCGCGACGCCGCCGGCCGCGTCAGGCTCGTGGCGGGCGACGTCACCGAATCCGATCTCGGCCTCGGCGACGCCGCCGGCCTCCGCGAGGACACCGTGGAGGTGTACCATCTCGCCGCCGTCTACGACCTCGGCGTCGACCGCGAGGCGGCGATGGCCGTCAACGTCGACGGCACCCGGCACGTCCTCGACTACGCCGAGGCGTGTCCGAACCTCCGGCGGTTCCAGTACGTCTCGACGTGCTACGTCTCCGGGCGGTACGACGGCGAGTTCACCGCCGACCACCTCGCCGAGGGCCAGCGGTTCAACAACCACTACGAGACCACGAAGTTCCTCGCGGAACTCGACGTGCAGCGCCGGATGGAGCGGGGCCTGCCCGCGACCGTCTACCGCCCCGGCATCGTCGTCGGCGACAGCGGGACCGGCGAGACGCAGAAGTACGACGGTCCGTACTCCGTCCTCCGGTCGCTCCTGCACCAGCCCGGCGTCGCGGTCGTGCCGATGGTCGGCGACCCCGGGAGCGTCGAGGCCAACGTCGTCCCCCGCGACTTCGTCGTCGACGCCGTCGCCCACCTCTCCGCGCTCGACGAGAGCGAGGGCGAGACCTACCAGCTCGCCAACCCCGACCCGCCCACGGTGTCGGAACTCCTCTCGCTGTTCGAGCGCGCCGCCGGCACGCGCGCGCTCCGCGTCCCCGTGCCGAAAGGCGCGCTCAAGGCATTCCTACGGCGGCCCCTCGCCCGACGGCTCGCCTCCATCGAGCCGAACGCCGTCGACTACTTCGACCTCCCGACCACGTACGCCTCCGAGACGACGCGCCGCGACCTGGCGGGGTCGGGCGTCGAGTGCCCGCGCGTCGAGGCGTACGTGGACCGTCTGGTCGAGTACGTGCGCGAGCATCCCGAGGCGAACCGGGGCGCGATGAACTGAGCGTCACCGTCCGGAGAGCGCGAGTAGTTCGTGAACAGAAATCGTTATACCGAATGCGGAGAAATGCCAAGTTATGGGTAGTATCGACGTCGGCGACGCCGACGCGCTCCGGGCCGCGCTCGACGACGCCGACGACCCGAAGGCCGTCAAGCGGCTGATGGTCGCCATCGCGTACGAGGACGGGGTGTCCGTCGATACGCTCGGCGACCGCTACGGGTTCCCGCGGTCGACCATCTACTCGTGGCTCTCCCAGTTCGAGTCCGGCGACGTGGCGGACGCGATCCGGGACAGCCCGCGTCCGGGCCGACCCCGTCGGCTGACCGACGCGGAGCTGGACGAGCTGGACGACGCGCTCGCCGCCGCGCCGGCGGCGGTCGGACTCGACGGCGACGAGTGGACGCCGTCGCTCGCCCGGCGGTACGTCCGGCGGGAGTTCGATGTCGAGTACTCGCTCGGCCACGTCCGCCGCCTGCTCCGGAACCGGCGGGAGTCCTGACCGGACGCGGCGACGCGGCCGTGGGGCCGCCGAGTCCAGGTTGGGCGGCATACATATCCGAATTCGGTCCCGCAAAGTTGTACAACTACTTCTGTAGTTCCCGTCGGGCATCGTCCCGTGGCCGCCGGAGGTCGGTCGGTTATATCTCGGTCACCCGCTCGTACTCGTCGCGCAGGGCCGCGGCGTCCTCGGGGAGGAGCGCGACGATCAGGAACGGCGCGTACTCGCTCACGTAGTCGACGAGGGTGGCGATGCGGCCCGAGTCGATGGCCTCCAGCGAGTCCAGGAGCATGAACGGCACTGCGTCGTACACCTCGTGGACCAGGTAGCCGGCGAGGGCGAACACGATGCCGGTCACCTCGCGCTCGCTCTCGCTCAGGTGGTCGACGGTGTCCTCGTACGTGGTTCCGGACGCCGTACTCCGCACGACGTGGAGGTCGAACGTCGTCCGCTCGACGTTCCGGCGGCCCTCGCGCACCGTCCGCTCGCGGCGCTCGATCCAGATGCGCTCGAAGTTCTCGTAGTCGAGTCGGTCCAGCACCGCGTTCATGTGCTCGTTGAACGCGTCGACCGCCTCGGACTCGATGCGCTCGATGCGCGTCCGGCACTCCGCCAGGTCGTCCCGGACCGCCCGCCGCCGCTCCTCGACCGCCTCGACGCGGTCGGCCGCCCGCCGGGCCGACTCGACCTCGTCCCGCAACTCCTGTCGTTTCGCCTCCGCGTCGTCGATCTCCAGCTCCAGCCTGTTCGCCTCCTTGTGGCGGTCGAGCAGGTGACCGTACTCGTCGCGCTCTCGGTCCTCGACCTCGGACTCAAGGTCGGCCGCCTCGGCCCGGAGGTCGTCGAGGCGCTCCTCCAGCGTCTCCACCTTCGCCTCCCGCTCCTCGATCTCGGCGTCGACGTCGTCGAGCCGCCGCGCGAGGTCGCGGCGGCGCTGCCGGTGCTCGCGTCGCTCGCTCCGCCGTTCCCCGAGCCGGTCAAGTTCGGCGGTTACCTCGCTCCGCTCGTCGAGCTGCCGCTGCTGGAGGTCGCGGAGACGCTCCAGCGTCTCCTCGATGGCGGCGCGCTCCACCTCGTTCCCGCACGTCCAGCACGTCACCCGCTCGTCGTCGAGCAGTCGGTCGGTGACCTCCGCGTCCCCGTCGCCGTCGAGCGCCCGCTGGAGATCGAGCGACGACCCGTCGACCAGCCCCTCGTTGAACGAGACGATGCTCCGGAGGTCGTTGATGTGCGACTCCAGTGCCTCCTTCCGGTCGCGCGCCCGCTCGATCTCGGCTTCGACGCGGGACAGTTCCTCGCCGGGGTCCTCGGGGAGGTCGTCGAGTTCTGCGGCGAGGTCCGCGCGCTCCTTGCGGAGCGAGTCCAGGCTCTCGCGCTCGGTCTCCACGTCGAAGCGCACGTCCTCGACGGCCTCGCGGACCTCGCGCAGCCGGTCCATCGCCTCGTCGGTCGCGTCCCGCTCCCCGGGAGACGGCAGGTCGGCGTCCAGCGCCTCGATCTCGGCGCGCGTCTCGTCGAGCGCGGCCCGCTTCTCGGCGAGTTCGTCCTCGACGCGCTCCAGTTCGCGTTCGAGCGCGGGGAGGTCGTCGCTCCGCGCGGCCAGGCGGTCGCGCTCCTCGTCGAGCCGTCGCTTCTCCGCCCGGAGGTCCGCGATCTCCTCACGGATCGCCTCGGTGTCGACGGGGCGCATGATGACGTCGCGGAGGCCCTCGGAGCGCGCGACGGCGCGACGCGCCTCGTTGGATTCGAGCAGGAACGCGAACAGGTCGGCGACCGTGGGGTCGGCCAGATACGGCTCGCCGCCGGTGACGACGGTCCCGTTCCGGCGCTCGAACGTCCGAGTGTACGTCTCGTCGCCGACGGCGAGTTCGACCCGCCCCTCGTCGGCGTCGCCCTTCAGCGACGCGTTCTCGCTCCCGAGCGCCGCCATCACGGCCCGCAGGAAGGAGGTCCGGTTGGTGGCGTTCCGACCCGTGAGCGCCGTCACGCCGGACGCGAACGAGACGGTCGACTCGTCGATCCCACCGACGTTGGATACGTCTACGGTCACCGTCTCGGTGGTGGTCTCCGCAAGGTCCATGCCGTCACCTTTTCGCGGCGTTACAAATATCCTCGCATCCGCCCGGCACGCGCCATCTGTAACAAGCGTACGGTTGTTACAGCGTCACGCCGAGTCGGCGCACTGGCAGCCGCCGTGCGCCGCGAGGTCGTCGAGGTCGAGCCAGGAGCCACAGGCTCCACACCGGACGCTCACGTCGACGAACACGTCGAACTCGCCCAGGTCGAGCCTGCCGGCGTCCCGGAGGTCCGCGATGGCGTCCTCGCCGACCGCCGCCGTCCGGTTCTTGAGCGCCGCGACGGTCGCCAGTCGCTCGGCGACCGAGTTCGTGCCGTCCCCGGTCGGCCGCTCGACGTCGAGACAGCCCGTGAGATGCCGGTAGACGGTGCCGTACGACACGAACGACGACTCCACGCGCTCCACGTCGACGCCCCGGCGCTCCAGTCGCTTGCGGGCGTCCGTCCGGGTGCCGCTGCTCACGTCGTCGGTGAGCAGGCGGTAGAGGTTCTCGACCTCGCCGTCGAGCGGGTAGTCCGCCGCGTCGGTCACGGCCCTCTCCAGTAGCGACTCGTTGTAGAAGCGGGCCAGATCGCGGACGCTCGCGCGCTCGGTTCCGTCGCCGAGCCAGCGCGCCACTAGCTGGTCGTGGACGCCGTCGAGGTCGAACTCCCGGGTGGTCCGGCCGATCTTGCAGTCGCACGTCGGTCCGGCGTCCCGGTCGGCTCCGTCGCCCATGAACGAGTTCGGGTTGTCCGCACCCGGTGAAAGCGGTTTCGGTGACCGCCACCCACGCGTCGAACGGGGAGGGTCGCGGCGAGACGGCGGGGGCTGACCCTATTCTGTTCACTGACCGTAAACGGCTCGGCGTGGAGCAGGCCGTTCACTATCGGGAAATGTCGACTGGAACCCCGTGACGGAGTGGGAATCGACCGCAGTAGTGTCGTGCTACTCCGTACCACAGTCGCCGGTGCCGCCGTAGACCGTTCTCCATCCGTGAACGCGAAGCAGGCCTGCGGATCGTTCACCGATGCGAAACGAATCCCGGCGGCCGTCGGACGGCTCTGAGAGGGGCGGACGCGGCCCGACCCGTCACTCCTCCGCGTAGCTGTTCTCGATCTGCTGTGCAGTGCTGAGCACCAGGCCCGAGATATCCTCCTCCAGGCGCTTGCCGCTGAGGTGGTCGGTAGGTCCGGTGACGCAGACGGCTCCGATAGCCTGCCGCTCGCCGTTGCGGACCGGCGCGGCCACGCTCCGCGTCCCGTCGCGGACCTCGTCGCGGCCCGACGCGAGTCCCTGGTCACGGACGGTCTGGAGACTGTGGCCGTCCGCGCCGCCCGCTCCCGTGCCGGTCGGCCGTCGCTCGCCGTCCAGGTACGCGAGGATGGCGCGGCCGGGGGCGCACTCGGCGAGCGGGACGTGCCGCCCGTCGCGGACCGCGGGCCGTGCCCCGTCACCGGGCGCGTTGTAGACGAACACGGCCTGATCGCGCTCGTGGACGACGAGGCTCGCCGTTTCGCCGACCGTCCGGGCGAGGTTGTCCACCGCGTTCCGGCCGACCGCGTGGAGTGAGCAGCGGTCGCGGGCGACCGTACCGTGGTCGAGGAACTTCAGGCCGACGTGGTAGGTGTGGTCCGTCCGCGTCACGCAGCCGAGTCGGTGGAGCGTCTGGAGGTGCTTGTGGATCGCACTCTTCGAGAGGCCGAGCGCCGTCGCGAGTTCCGTCACGGTCGCACCGTCGAGGTCGCGGACCGCCTCGATGACCTCGAAGGACGTCTCGGTCGCCTTCACCGCGTATCTGTCGCCGTCGGCCATGGTCGTTCACTTTCCGAGAACGCAGGCCGCCTACAAAAGACTGTTCACTCATCGTGCATCGCCGCCCCGCCGGGCGTGCCGTCCGGAACACCTAACCCGCCCGCGACGGACCCGACGACGCATGCAACTCGACCTGGGAGAGCGCACGGCGCTCGTCACGGGCGCGGGCCGGGGCAACGGGCGCGAGACCGCGAAGCTGCTCGCGGCGAACGGCGCGCGGGTGGTCGTGAACGACCTGGACGCCGAGCCGGCGGCGGTCGTCGTCGACGAGATCGAGGCGGCGGGCGGAGAGGCGACCGCCGTCGCCGCCGACGTCTCCGACGAACCGGCGGTCGAGGCCATGCTGGAGACCGCCGCGGAGACGTTCGGACCGGTGGATGTGCTCGTGAACAACGCGGGCGTCGGTCGGGGCGACCGGTTCCGGAACGAGCCGGACAACGAGTTCTTCGACCTCAACCTCCAGACTCACCTCTACGGCGCGGTCAACTGCACGAAGCACGCGCTCGACGGGATGGTAGCGCAGGGCTACGGCAAGGTCGTGAACGTCACCTCCGTTCACACCAAGAACGGCGTCGGCATGTCGCCGCAGTACGACGTGGGCAAGTTCGGCCTGCTCGGACTCACCAAGTCGCTCGCGCTCGAACTCGGCCGCGACGGCGTTCGCGTGAACGCGGTCGCCCCGGGCTGGGTGGAGACCCGTATGACCGAGGACTTCGACGAGCGCACCCGCGAGCAGATCACCGACCAGAACCCGCTCGGCCGGTTCGCGCGGCCCGAGGAGGTCGCGGAGGCCGTCGCGTTCCTCTGCGCGCCGGCGAGCGACTACGTCAACGGCCACGAACTCCGGGTGGACGGCGGCCAGGCTCCCATCGACAGCTGGAAGCACCGGTACGAGGGCTAACCCTACTCCTCGGCGTAGCCCGGCAGCGTGTCGTCCTGCATCACGGCGGTCCGGCCGCCGTCCACGAGGACGCTCGCGCCGGTGACGAACGCCGCGTCGTCGCTCGCGAGGAACGCCGCGACGCCCGCGACGTCCGCCGGGGTGCCGATGCGGCCGGCCGGGTGGATGGACTCGACGTGCTCGCGCTTCTGGGGCGGGAGTTCGTCCCTGGTGCGCTCGACCTCGATCCAGCCCGGATTGACGGTGTTCGCGCGAATCTCGGGGCCGAGGTCCACCGCCATCGCGCGCGTCATCCCGTCGATGCCCGCCTTGACGGCGTTGTACGGGAAGGTGCCGGGCATCGTGCAGAACGCGTGGTTCGAGGAGACGTTGACGATGCTCCCGCGGTCCATGTACTCCACGGCGGCCTTCGCGCACAGCCAGTACGACCGGAAGTCGGTCTCCACGACGAACTCCCAGTCGTCGAGCGTGGCCTCCGTGACGCCCGTCTCCGTCTGCACGCCCGCGTTGTTCACGAGGACGTCGACGCCGCCGTACTCGTCGGCGGCGGCCGCGGCGAGCGCCTCGACGTCGTCCGGGTCGCGCACGTCCGCCCGGACGAACGTCGCGTCGCCGCCGTCGCCCCGGATGTCGGCGGCGACCCGCTCGCCGTCGTCGGTCGAGCGCCCCGTCACGACCACGGACGCGCCCTCGGCGGCGAACCGCTCCGCGATGCCCGCGCCGATGCCGCGGGTCGAGCCGGTCACTATCGCCACGTCGCCGTCGAGCCGGCCCGGACGGAGCGTCTCCGCCACGGTCACCACTCCGCGACGCTGCCGTCGTCGTGCTTCCAGACCGGGTTGTGCCAGTCGACGTCGCGCTCGGCGCGCTCGCGGACGTACCGCTCGTCGATCTCGACGCCGAGACCGGGACCGTCGGGCAACTCGACGTAGCCCTCGCGGTAGTCGAACACGTCGGGGTCGGCGAGGTAGTCGAGCACGTCGTTGGTGTCGTTGTAGTGGATGTCGAGGCTCTGCTCCTGGATGAGCGTGTTCGGCGTGCACGCGTCCACCTGGATGCACGCCGCGAGCGCGATGGGACCGAGCGGGCAGTGAGGGGCGACCGCCACGTCGAACGCCTCGGCCATCGTGGCGATCTTGCGGACCTCGGAGATGCCGCCGGCGTGCGAGAGGTCGGGCTGGATCACGTCCACCGCGCCGTCCGTGAGCACCTCCCTGAAGTCCCACCGCGAGTACATCCGCTCGCCCGTGGCGATGGGGATGGAGGTGTGGGCGGCGATGTCAGGGAGCACGTCGTTGTACTCCGGGAGCACAGGCTCCTCGATGAACATCGGGTCGTAGGGTTCGAGCGCGCTCGCGAAGCGCTTCGCCATCGACTTCGAGGCCCGGCCGTGGAAGTCCACGCCGATGTCCACGCGGTCGCCGACGGCGTCCCGGACCTCCGCGACGCGCTCGCAGGCCGAGTCGATGGCGGCCGGCGTGTCGACGCGGCGGAGTTCGGAGGTGGCGTTCATCTTGAGCGCCGTGAACCCCTCCTCGACCTTCTCGCTCGCCGCCTCGCGCACGTCCGACGGTCGGTCCCCGCCGATCCACTGGTAGACGCGGATGCGGTCGCAGGCCCGCCCGCCGAGGAGGTCGTAGACGGGCGCGCCGAACTGCTTGCCCTTGATGTCCCAGAGCGCCTGGTCGACGCCCGCGATGGCGCTCATCAACACCGGGCCGCCGCGGTAGAAGCCGCCGCGGTACATGCGCTGCCAGTGGTGCTCGATGCGGAGCGGGTCCTCGCCGAGCAGGTAGTTGTCCATGAGTTCCTCGACGGCCGTCCGGACCGTCCTCGCACGACCCTCGACGACGGGTTCGCCCCAGCCGACGGTGCCGTCGGACGTGGTCACTTTGAGCAGGAGCCACCGAGGGGGAACCTCGAACAGCTCGTAGTCCGCAATCGTCATTCTTTGGTCTCCGTCGGGGAGATTCCCCGCCCACAGTTAAATCCTCTTGCAAGTATCTGACGTGAACCGGCGTCCGGCGGCCGACATCTCGGATTCTTCTACACCGATCCATGGGTAAAATATATTGGAGCGGCACGATACGGTAGCACGCAGCATGCAAGAAGATACCAATGCGGAAGCGAGTCGCATCGACGGCCGACCGTCAGCGAACAGGCGGGACGTGCTGCGGACGGCCGGGGCGGCGAGCGTGTTCACCGCGTTCGGCGTCTCGACCGCGACCGACACGGCATCCGCGGCCGCCACGACCTACGCCAACCCGGTGTTCGAGCCGGTGTTCCCGGACCCGACCGTCATCGAGGCGAACGGCACGTACTACGCGTACGGCACGGAGTCCAACTTCGGCGACGGCGTCGGTTACCGGGTGATCCCGATACTGAGTTCGGACGACCTGGTGAACTGGACGTACGAGGGCGAGGTGTTCGGCACGCGGGACAGCAAGACGAACGACGAGCCGAGCAGCGGCGACCCGACCTGGAAGTACAACGACGACGGGGTGTGGGCACCCGACATCATTCACCACGACGGCCGGTACGTCCTGTACTACTCCCTCCACGGCCCGAGCCACACCGACTCGGCCATCGGCGCGGCGACGGCGACCAGCCCGACCGGTCCCTGGACGGACCAGGGGGAGGTCGTCAGCGGCGGGCAGAACTGCATCGATCCCGAGGTCGTCGAGCACGACGGCGACCTCTACATGTTCTTCGGGAGCTACAGCGCACCCATCAACGTCACACGGCTCACGGCCGACGGACTCGGCGACACCGGGGAGTGGACGCAGATCTCCCGCGACGGCGACCGGTACTCGGCGTTCGAGGCACCGCACGTGGTGAAGCGCAACGGGAAGTTCGTACTCTTCCTCCAGAACGACATCTGCTGTGACGGCCACGCCAGCGACCCGCCGTACGCCACTACCGTCGCCCGATCCGATAACATCCGCGGCCCCTACTACGACAGGGAGGGACGCGACCTGATGGACCGCGCCGCCGAGACGGAGATACTGGCGAGCAACGAGCGGTTCCACGCGCCCGGCCACGTCACCTCCGCGATGGGACCGGACGGCGACACCCGCTGGCTGCTCTACCACGCCTACGACCTCCAGGAGCCGGAGACCACGTCCGGCGGCTCCTGGCGGCGGTCGCTCATGGTCGACCGGATCGAGTGGCAGGATGGCTGGCCCGCGATCCGGGGCGGCACGCCGAGCAGGTCGGCGGTCTCGCCGACGGCGAGCGACAACTCACGCCCGACGGCGGTCGCCTCGGCGAGCGACACGTCGGTGTCCTCGGGCACGACGGTGACGTTCGACGCCTCGGCCTCGACGGACGCGGACAGCGGCGTCGCAAGCTACACGTGGTACCTCGCGGACGGGACCGTGAAGACGGGCCAGTCGGTCGGCCACTCGTACGCCAGCAGCGGGGAGTACCCGGCGTTGCTCGTGGTGGAGGACGGCGTCGGCTACGTGGACAAGGACATCGTCACGGTCGCGGTCGACGGGCCGGTCGACAGCTACCGAGGCACCCACCTGTGGACGCTGGACGACGGCTCGGGGACCACGGCGACCGACGCGGTAGGTGGAGCCGACGGCACGCTCGTGAACGGCCCGACGTGGACGAGCGACGCGGTGCAGGGCGGCGGGCTGTCGTTCGACGGCAGCAACGACTACGTCGACGTCGGGACGAACGTGATCGACACGTCGAGCAGCTACAGCGTGGCCGCCTGGGTGAAACTAGACAGCCACGCCAACGGCTGGCAGACCGCGGTCTGCCAGGACGGGACCGAGGTCTCGCCGTTCTACCTCCAGTACTCCGCCAACGTGAACCGGCTGACGTTCAACGTGAAGGCGGGCGACGCGAACGGCGCGCACTCCGTGAAGGTCAAACAGGCCAGCCGGCCGGACACCGACCGCTGGTACCACGTCGTCGGGGTGTACGACGCGTACAAGGGCGAGGTCCGGCTGTACGTCGACGGGGAGCGCGAGGAACGCAAGGAGTTCACCGGCGCGTGGCGGTCCACCGGCTCGACGGCCATCGGGCGCGGCTACTTCGGCGGCAGTCCCGCCGACCACTGGGGCGGCGACGTCGACCACGTGCAGACCTTCGATCAGGCGCTGACGGACGCGGAGGCGAGATACGTGGCCGGACACGTGAACTACGGGACGTACCGCGTCGAGCCGACGCACACCGGCGGGATGGCGATGGAGGTCGGCGGTGGCGGCACGGCCGACGGCGACGACGTCCAGCAGTGGTCGTGGAACGGCCACGACTTCCAGCAGTGGCGCTTCGAGCACGTCGGCGACGACGAGTACCGGCTCGTGAACGCGAACAGCGGGAAGGTACTCGAGGTGGCGGGCGGCAGGACCACGGACGGAGCCAACGTCCAGCAGTGGTCGTGGAACGGGAGCGACGCGCAGCGGTGGCGCGCGGACCTCCTCGACGACGGGACGTACCGGCTCGTGAACGCGAACAGCGGGAAGGTACTCGAGGTGGCGGGCGGCGGTACGAGCGACGGCACGAACGTCCAGCAGTGGTCGTGGAACGGGAACGATTTCCAGCGCTGGGAGCTGGATCGGCTGTAGTTCGGCGAGGGACGGCAGCGCGCCGGTTCGATCACCGGCCGGACGGAGCCGCCGTCCACGACTTCCATCGCGCCCCGGCCGGTTCTCCGCTGGGTTCCAGTATTGGCAAAAGATGCCACAACGAGATTGTAATAAATATACTAACACAACGTTTATTACTGGCGACTCTGGACTCACAGTCGGACTAGAGGTCGCGATAAACAATGTCAGGCAAACGTGGCGACACGGAGACGGATAGACGGGAGTATCTGCAGGCGCTCGCCGCTGCGGGCGTCGTCGGAACCAGCGTGCTCGCGGGGTGTACCGGCGGCGGGGATGGTGGCGACGGTGGCGACGGCGGGGACGGTGGGGATGGCGGCGACGGAACCACCACGACGACCGCCAGCAGCAACGACTGGAACGACAAGGATCTCGAGGTCCTGCACCCGTGGACCGGCGGCGGCGGGCAGAAGGCGATCAACTCGGCAATCGAGAGCTTCGAGGGGACGTACCCGGAGATGCCGACCGACTTCCACGCGGTCGGCGCGACCGGCAACGTCCAGCTCAACACCCTCGTCAACCAGCGGCTGTCGAACCGGAACCCGCCGAGTTCGTTCAACGCGTGGCCGGGCGCACACCTCCAGCCGTTCGCGGAGAGCAGCCAGGAGATCATGGCGGACATCTCCGAGTCGGTGTGGAGCCACAACGGGATGAAGGACGCGTTCCTGCAGGAGGCCCAGGAACTCTGCAAGTTCGACGGCAGGTACGTCTGCGTTCCTGTCGGCTCCCACCGGCTGAACAACCTCTTCTACAACGTGAGCGTCGTCGAGGAGGCGGGCGTCGATCCCGAGAGCATCTCGTCGCCCGCGGACCTCGTCGAAGTGCTCGCACAGATCGAGGACGGGACCGACGCGGCCGGGATGGCGCAGTCGATGACGAACGCCAACACCATCCTCCAGCTGTGGGCGGCGACCCACCTCGGGATGCACGGCTACGACGCGTACATGGAACTCGTCGGCGGCAACGGCGACACGTCCCGCGTGGAGGAGAGCCTGGAGGTCGTCAAGGGGTACGCGAGTCACTTCAACGACGACGCGCCGACCGTCGCACCGCCCCAGGCCAACCAGAAGATCATGGACGGCAGCGCGGCGTTCCTCCACCAGGGTAACTGGATGGCGGGCGGCTACAAGGCGAACGACCTCACGTACGAGGAGGACTGGGGCTGGATCGCGTTCCCCGGCACCTCGAACATGTACACGCTGCACTTCGACGCGTTCGTGCAGCCCGCGAGCAATCCGACGCCGGAGAAGGCGGCGCTGTGGCACCGCCACCTCGGCAAGAAGGAGACCCAGGTGAACTTCAACAAGCACAAGGGCTCGATTCCGGCGCGGACGGACGTCTCGACCGACGAGTTCGGGAAGTTCCTGACCGAGACGATAGACGACTTCGCGAACGTCGAGTACAAGCCGCCGACGCTCGCCCACGGCCTCGCGGTGCCGCCGGAGACGCTCGTCAACGTCCGCGAGCAGTTCAACAACAACTTCATGGGTCCCTACAACGTCTCGCAGACGGCGCAGAGCGTCGTCGACACCATCAGCGGGTAGCGGGCGGCGGCCGTCGATTCAAAACATTCATACTCCGGTATCAGAACTCCAACGTCAATGGCAGAACGAAACATCGGCACAGCGGATTCGCCGACGCTGGCCGGTCGCCTCCGGTCCACGCTCGGCAGCGACTTCGTCCGGTCGCTGCCGTTCTGGCTGCCGGCGCTCGCCCTCGTGGGCTGGTTCGTCTACGGGTCGGTCGTCTGGAACGCGCTCATCTCGCTGACCGATCTCCAGGGCTTCGGACGGGCGTCGTTCTCGCAGCTCGACCTCGAGAACTACCATCAGGCGCTCAACGACCCGGGACTCCTGGTCGCGGCGCGCAACACGTTCGTGCTGCTGGTCGTGTTCACGGTGCTGTGTCTCGTGGTCGGGCTGGCGCTCGCGCTGCTGCTCGACCGCGACATCCGCTACCAGGGCTACGTCCGCACCGTCTACCTGCTCCCGTTCAGCCTGGCGTTCGTCGTCACCGGCCAGGTGTGGCTGTGGCTCTACAACTACCAGTACGGACTGGCGAACACGGTCCTGGACGCCGTGGGCGTCGGCAGGCTCCACCTCATCGGGAACCCGAAGTTCGTGCTCGGCGCGGTCATCGTCGCGCTGACGTGGCAGTTCAGCGGCTACGCGATGGTGGTGTACCTCGCCGGGCTGCGCGCCATCCCGGACGCCCACTTCGAGGCGGCGAGGGTCGACGGCGCGAGCACGCTCAGCATGTACCGGCGAGTCATCGTCCCGCAGCTGAAGGCGTCGACGGCGTCGGCCGCCGTCGTCCTCATGGTGTTCGCGCTGAAGGCCTTCGACTTCCTCTACTCGATGTTCGGAAGCTACCAGCCCAAGAAGGGCGCGGACATCCTCGCGACGAAGATGGTGCGTGAAGCGTTCAAGACGACCCAGTGGTCGTACGGCGCGGCCATCGCGGTCATCATGTTCCTGCTCGCGCTCGGCATCATCTCGCCGTACCTCTACTACCAGTACCGGGAGGGACAGCTATGAGCACGCGGTCGATGCTCGACCGGCTGCCGGGGGTCGCCGACTCGACGCGGGAGGAGCTGTCGGCGTCCCGACTGCTCCTGTACGGGGCGGTAGTGTCGCTGATGATCGTCTACCTGCTCCCGCTCGAGGTGGCGATCGTCACGACGTTCAAGACCCGCGTCGCGGTGACCTCCACGCTCCCGCACGTCCCGCTGCTGCCGGGGATGGCGGAGTTCACGCTCGTGCAGTGGAGCGAGGCGTTCCGCATTCTGGAGAACGGACTGGTGAACAGCTTCCTCCGGGCGATTCCGGCGACGGTCATCACGGCGATTCTGGGGAGCATGGCCGCGTACGGGCTCACCCACCTGGAGTGGCGCGGGCAGGCGGCGGTGCTGTTGCTGTTCGTGGCGGCGGTGTTCTTCCCGACCCAGGCGGCCATCGTGCCGCTCGCGCGGTTCTGGTCGGTGTACGTGCCGCTCGACCAGAAGCTCGCGTTCCTGTGGGGGCTGCCCCTGCTGGAGGAGTACCACGGCGACCTGCTGGAACTCATCGTCTCGGACGTGGCGTTCGGGCTACCGGTGTGCACGGTGCTGTTCCGCGCGTACTACCAGGGCATCGACCGGTCGATGATCGAGGCGGCCCGGATCGACGGCGCGTCGGTCACCGCCATCTACCGCCGCATCGTGTTGCCGCTGTCGACGCCGATGTTCGCGGTGGTGTTCATCTACCAGTTCACGCAGGTGTGGAACAGCTTCCTGTTCCCGCTCATCATCATGACGAGTTCGAACCACCCGGCCGCGCCGGCGACGCTGGCGCTCACGGGTCTCGGCGCGTCGCTGGAGGGCGTGAACTACGGCCTCCGGATGGCGGGGGCGCTGCTGACGGCGCTTCCGACGCTGGTCGTGTTCGTGCTCGCGGGCGACAAGTTCGCGAAGGGGATCACCAGCGGCGCATGACTGCCGAGCACACACAGTTAAGGGACGACCACGCAAGGAGGCTACAATGGCAGAGCTGACACTCGAAGGCGTCACGAAGCATTTCCGTGACGGTGACGACGCCGTCGTCGCCGTCGACGACGTATCGATAACGGTGGCGGACGGCGAGTTCCTGGTGTTGGTCGGGCCGTCGGGCTGCGGGAAGTCGACGACCCTGCGAATGGTCGCGGGGCTGGAGTCCGTCACCGACGGTGCGGTGCGCATCGACGGATCGGTGGTGAACGGCGACCCGCCCCGGGCACGGGACATCGCGATGGTGTTCCAGTCGTACGCGCTCTACCCGCACATGACGGTTCGGGAGAACATGGCGTTCGGCCTGGAGGAGTCCACGGACCTGCCCGACGACGAGATCCAGGAGACGGTAACGGGGACGGCGGAGCTGATGGGGATCGAGGGCTTGCTCGATCGGAAGCCCGGCGAACTCTCGGGCGGCCAGCAGCAGCGCGTGGCGCTCGGCCGCGCCATCGTGCGCGACCCCGCGGTGTTCCTGATGGACGAGCCACTCAGCAACCTCGACGCGAAGCTGCGCGCGGAGATGCGCACCGAACTCCAGCACCTCCAGGAGGACCTCGGCGTCACCACCGTCTACGTCACGCACGACCAGACGGAGGCGATGACGATGGGCGACCGCATCGCCATCCTCGACGACGGCGAACTCCAGCAGGTCGGCACGCCCCTGGAGTGCTACCACGAGCCGAGCAACCTGTTCGTCGCGGGGTTCGTCGGCGAGCCGTCCATGAACTTCGTGGAGATGCGGCGGGACGGCGAGGTGCTCCACGCGGGCGGGTTCGAGTACCCGCTCTCGGACGAGCACGCGGCGGCCGTCGGCGACGCGACCGAGGTGACGCTCGGCGTCCGGCCGGAGGACGTGCAGGTGAAGGAGGGCGTCGACGACGAGCACGACTACCGGGCGGTCGTGGACGTCGTGGAGCCGCGCGGCGACGAGAACACGGTCCACTTCCGGTTCGCGGACGCCGACCGCGGGCTGCTGACGCTCACGACCGACGGGATGCTTGACCTCCGGGAGGGCGACGAGGTCGCCGTCCGCGTCCCGCCGGAGACCGTCCACCTGTTCGACTCGCGGACCGGCGACGCGCTCGTGAACCGGGACGTCACGACGATCCCGGTCGGCGAGCGCGGCGTGGCGTGAGCGCGGCCCCGCACCGCCGAAACCACGGACACTAAACCGACCGCCTGTCACCTCCCGGTATGCTGCGCGACGCGCTCGGCTACCCCGTCCGCGGGCCGCACGCCGAGCGCGTCCTGCTCGTGGGGTTCGGGCTGGTGCTCGCGGCGGCGGTCGCGCTCCGGTTCCCGCTCCCGGCGTCGCTCGCGGCGCTGCTCCCGGGACTCGTCCTGCTGGGGTACTTCGCCCGGGTGCTGGAGGCGACGGTCGCGGGCGACGGCGAGCCGCCGGCGTACGGGCGGCTCGGGGGGCTCCTGAAGCGCGCCGCGGTCGTGCTCGCCGTCGCCGTCGCGTACGTCGCGGTTCCGGTCGGCTACTTCCTGGTCGCGGTCGCGGGTGGGCTGTTCGCCGGCGTGCCGGTCGGATCAAGCGGGTCTGTTCCGCCGGCCGTGACGCTGTTCGGGACCGTCGGGTTGATGCTCGCGCTCGCCGCCGCGTACGCGCTCCCCGTGGCGGCGGCGCTGGCGCTGGCGTCGGGGTCGCTACGGACGGCGTTCGCGCTCCGGACCGTCCTCGGGTTGGCGCTCTCGCGGCCGTTTCCGGTCGCGTGGGGGCTGGCGGTCGCCGCCGCCGTCGCCGCGGCCATGGTCGGCGGCGCGCTCGCGCGCGCCGGTGCCGTCGGCGAGGTCGTCGCCTTCGCCGCGTCGTACTACCTCGCCCTCGTCGCCACGCGCCTGCTCGGGCGCGGCGTCGCGGCGGCGGACCGGGCGTAGTTCGGTACTCGGAACGACCTGCCGTCCACCCGTTCCGCCCGATTGAGCAACCGACGCGGGTGGGACTTCGGAAGGGGCCGGTCGCTGCGGGAAGCCGGCCGACGCAAGCACTGGAAGGAGCGAACGACCGAAGGGAGTGAGCGACTGAAGCGCGCAGCGAGGCCCGCGACCGCAGCACCCGGGGGCTTCCGGAAGCTGAGGTAGTCGAACCAGCCCATCTCGCCACGCAGTCCGAACAGAACGGGAAACGCGAAACTCCGGGGACTACTGCCAGCCGGTCTCGCGCGGGTACTCCTCGACGGTGCGCTCCAGCGCGGCGACCTGCGCCTCCGAGCGGTCGAGGTCGCGGTAGAGCGCGAGCAGGTCGTCGGGGTCGACGTAGAGGTAAGGGCCGTTCGCGGTCATCGCGGCGAGCGGGTCCTCGCCGCGGGTCTCGACCGGCTGGTGGTCGCGCCAGTCCCCGGAGACGTGCTCGACGAGCCAGCCGTCGAGCCGGCCCCGGAGTCGGTCGGCGACCTCGGGGCGGTCCGCGATCAGGTTCTCGGTCATGTGGGGGTCCTCGCTGCGGTCGTGGAGGAGTTCGAGCCCGTCGTTCGGGAGGTCGGGGTCGTTGAACAGCCCGGGGTGGGCGAACGCGCCGGGGTGGAGCAGCCGGACGTACACCCAGTCGTCCTCGTAGACGGCGCGGCCGAGCGTGTAGATGCCGTGGCCGCTCACGACGAACTCGCGGCCGTCGAAGCCGTCGCCGCGGAGCGCGGGCGTGAACGATTCGGCGTGCCAGCCGGCGGGCACGGGCACGTCGAGCAGGTCGCAGATCGTCGGCATGAGGTCGAACTGGTAGACGTACTTCTCGACGGCGTCGCCCGCGGCGTCGTCGGTCACGCCGGGCCACGAGACGACGAGGGGGACGTGCTGGCACGGCGGGTGCGGGAGCGAGTGGTCGGCGTAGATGCCGTGCTCGCCGAGCGCCTCGCCGTGGTCGCCCGTGACGATGATCGCGGTGTCCTCGCGCACCCCGGCGGCCTCCAGCTTGTCGAGCAGGACGGCAACCTCGTCGTCGACCTTGCGGATGGCGGCGTCGTAGCCGTCGACGAACCGCTCGGCGTCCGCGCGGTCGGTGACGCGCTCCGGGAACGACCAGCCGCCGTACTTCTCCGCGAACCAGTCCTCGCCGTGCTCCGCGGGGTTCGGCCAGAGGTCGGCGGTGCGCGTCCCGACCATCCCCTGCTGGTCGTCGATGGCGTCCTGGTCGGGGAACGGGAACGCGGGGCCGGACGCCCGCACCTCGTCGACGTACTCCTCGACGCCCTCGTAGGGGTGGTGGACGTCCCAGTAGTTGACGTGGAGCAGCCAATCGTCCTCGGCGGCGTGCGCGTCGAGCCACGTCGTCGCCGCGCCGGTCACGTCGGCGGCGTCCTCGGTCGCAAGGAGGCCGGTCTCGGCGGTCGGCTGGATCGACTCCTGGAACGCGCCGCTGAAGTGGTAGGCCATGTGGC
>CAZYYH010000023.1:0-19525 GCA_964651725.1 uncultured Halobacteriales archaeon
ACGTCCTTCCCGGAGTGACGGGGATGAAGGGGCCGCTGTCGTGTCTCACGCAGGCCCGCTACGGCATCGCGTGGGGCGCGGTGGGCGCGGCCCGGGACTGCTTCGAGACCGCCAGAGAGTACGCCACAGAGCGCGAGCAGTTCGGCGGTCCCATCGCACGATTCCAGCTCCAGCAGGCGAAGCTCGCCGAGATGGCGACCCAGATCACGACCAGCCAGCTCCTGGCCTACCGGCTCGCCGAACTCAAGGAGCGCGACGAGTTGCGCCCGCAGCACGTCTCGATGGCGAAGCGACACAACGTTCGGATGGCGCGCGATCAGTCCCGGATCGCCCGGGAGATACTCGGCGGGAACGGCATCACGGCGGACTACTCGCCGATGCGCCACATGGCGAACATGGAGACGGTGTACACCTACGAGGGCACCCACGACATCCACACGTTGGTTCTGGGACAGGACCTCACGGGATTCGCGGCGTTCGAGTAGGGAGAGGTCACGCGTCGAACCACGCCGGGTCGTCACGGAGGTCGGCGACGAACTCCCGGGTTGCGTCGGCGTCGGTCAGCCAGATCTCGTTCTCGGCGTTGGAGACATGTTCAATCGAGCAGTCCGGGTTCGCGGTCAAGTCGGCGACGAGCCGGTCAGCCACGTGGCGTTCGCGGGTTGGGAACCACTCGCGGACGGTTGCAGTGGCGATGGACTCGGGACTGACGACGCCCGTGGAGAGCAGCTGCTCAAGAAGGTCTATCTTCAAATTGTGTTCGTCCTGTGGGTTCCGGCCGCGCACGTCTACCGGTCCGTTGGCCAGCGTCACTTATAAGACTCCGTACGCATCGCTACCACGGACTATCGCATCGCTGCAAGAGTTTAAATACCCGAAAGGCGAACACACCGGATTGAACGTCCAATGGACAGGACCGGTGCCGACGGTGCCGCGGGCTCGTACACCGAGGGCTCCGCACTCGTGGAGCTGCTCGGGAGCCCCGGCAAGGTGAAGATGCTCGACGTCTTCCTCGGAAAACATTACGAGGATCTGAGCGCGACGCAGGTCGCGGACCTCGCGGGCATCGACGTGAGCACGTTTCACCGGAACGTGGACGCATTCCTCGACGTGGGCGTTCTGGTGGAGACGCGTACCGTCGGCGGCACGCAGCTCTACCGGCTCGACACCGACCACCCCGTATCGAAGGCCCTCGGGCAGACGCGGTCGGCACTGCTTGAGTACGCTGAAAGCATCGACCGCGAAGCCGACGAGGACATCGAACCGGACCGTTCCGAGAGCGTCGATAGCGGGTTCGCGGAGTTCGGCCCCGACGTGGTGCTGGACGCGCGCGACTGCATCATGGGTCGCGTGGCGAGCGAGGTGGCGAAGCGCGCGCTCGACGGCGAGCGCGTGGCGGTGGTGAACGCGGAGCGCGCGGTCATCACCGGCCGGAAGAACGACGTGTTCGAGACGTACGAGAAGCACACGCGGCCCGGCTCTGACACTGGGTCAAACTACCCGAAGCGGCCGGACCGTATCTTCAAGCGGTCCATCAGGGGGATGCTCCCGTACAAGACAGAGCGCGGACGGGAGGCGTTCGAGAACGTCCGTGTCTACGTCGGGAACCCCGTCGACGTGGACGGTGTCACTCCGGAGGGCGCGAAACTGGACCGGTTATCCAACATCCAGTTCGTATCGCTCGGGGAGCTGTCTGATCACGTCGAACTCGACACCTGACGCCGAGCGGCGAAGTTTCTTACCCGGCGGCGACGACCCCAACCCATGCAGCCGGCAGTCGAATCGGCGCTCACGGCTGCGTTCCCGGAGCGCGCCGTGGAGCGCGTCACGGAGCCATCCGGCTCGGCGCATCCCGGCAACGCGACGGTCGAGGTGGCGTTCGCAGACGGCGATGGGGCGTTCCTGAAGGTCGCCGTCGACAGCCGGGGTGAGCGCGTGGCCCGAGAGGCGGCGGCGACGCGGTACACGGCCGCCCACTGCGACGTGCGCGTCCCAGAGGTGTTCGTGGCCGACCCCGTCCACGACCCGCCGTACGTCGCCATTGCACCGCTGTCGGGCACGACGGTAGCCGACCGCTGGACGGACGCGACGGCGGCCGAGCGGACGGACCTGCTCCGCGCGGTCGGGCGGGCGCTCGCGGGTGTCCACGCGGCCCGGTTCGACCGACCGGGCCGCGTCCAGGACGGCGACGCGACCTCCCTCACTCTCGACCCCGGTTCGTGGACCGACGTGCTGTGCGCGACCGTCGAGGAGCGTGCAGAAGCGCTGTTCGCGGAGCGGTTCGCCGATCTCCCTGGGCGCGTCACCCGCATCCTGCGCGAACACCGCAACCGGCTGGACGGCGCACCCGCGGCGCTGCTCCACGGCGACCCGCGAGCCGAGAACTGCCTGCTCGGCTCGGCGGGTTCTGGACTGCTGGACTGGGAGACCGCGCTGGTCGGCGACCCCGCACTCGACCTCTGCCGGGCGGAGAGCCAGCACGTCGAGAACTCGGGCGTCGGCGACGACGAGCGCCTCCGCGCCGCGCTCCACGACGGCTACTGCGAGCACTCGGGCTCGCTTCCCGCCGGCTTCGACGCGCGTCGGCCGCTCTACCGCGTCGTGACGCACCTGGCGAGAGCGCGCACGTTCGACCTGTGGGCACCCGACGCCGACGAACCGACTGACGACCTCGCGGCGTGGGTGCGCGACGAACTCGACCGCCGGATCGACGCGCTGCCCGCCGCGGACCGAACGAGCTAAGTGCCGCGTCCGGGAACTCCAGCCCGTCCATCTTCTCGGCCGTAGCTGCGGCACTGCGCCGCGCTCCGGCCGGCGGCCGGCCGTCATCCGGCAGGAGATTCCATGACGGAGTACGACACCGACGTTCGAGACGCACTGGCAGTTCACTACGACGAGTTCACGGTCGAGCGCGAGGTCCACGAGATGCCGCCTCACGTCACGTACGAGGTGACGGCGGACGGTCGACGCGCCGTCTGCAAACTGGCGCGCGGGCCGGAGGCCGACCCCGCGACAGCGGCCCGGATACTCGGGCACGTCGGGCGAGAGACCAGCGTCCCCGTCCCGGTGGTGCTCGCGGTCGGTGACGATCACTTCGTCGCCGAGTGGTGCGACGAGGCACCCCAGAACGTGGAGCCGCCGACGGACGAGGCGTGGTCGCGCGTCGCGGGCGAAGCGATGGCGACGCTCCACGAGCAGGCTGGCTTCGACGCGTTCGGCTTCCCGCAGGCACAGGATGGAAGCCTCGCGGTGGACGCCCACGAGTCGTGGCACGCGACGGCCTGCGACCACCTCGCCGACCTCCGCGACTGGCTGGAGCCGTACGGCTACGACGACGTGGCGGCCGAACTCCTGGGCTTCCTCCGGGAGCACCCGGACGCGTTTGCTGGTTGTGGCGACCCCGTGCTCTGCCACGGCAACTTCGGGCCGGACCACGTCGGCGTCCGGGACGGCGACGCGACCTGCGTCATCGACTTCGAGCACGCGCTCGTCGCGCCCGGCGAGTACGACTACTGGCGAACCGTAGTTCCCGTCTTCCTCGGGCCGGGCGGGCCGGAGAGCGACGCGCCCCGGGAGGCGTTCCGCGCCGGCTACGAGGGCGTTCGGGAGCTTCGGCCGGGCTTCGACCGCCGAGGCCCTATCTACCGCACGCTCTACTCGGTGTGGGCGCTCCAGTCGCTGTTCCTCCAGCGCAACGTCACGGGTGACGAGGCGACGGAGTTCGCCGACCGGCTGCGGGAGCACGTCGCGGAGACGGTCGCCGACCTCCGCGTCGAGTTCGAGTGACCGCTACCGTGGCTGCCATCCGGCGGCCACGGTCCGACAAAGCACTTACCCGTACCCGGCGGAGGCCGGACGTATGGTGTCCCGCAGGACGACTCTCCGGGCCGGCGGCGCGGTGCTCGTCGGGGCGCTCGCCGGCTGCGCCGGGAGCGACGACGGGCCGGGCGCGTCCGACCGAACGCCGACCGGCGACTCCACCACGGGCGATTCCGCGCCGACGGGGACGACGCCCGCCGAGCCGACGCTGACGGCGGAGACGGTGGCGGCGAACGCGGTCCCGTCGGGGGGGGGGCGACGGCCGCCGTGGCGAGTGGCGACCTCCACGCGCTGGTCGAGGAGGCGGCGAGCGCCGACGGACGCGTCGACCTCGTCACCGACGGCTCCGCGAACAGCGACGAGCCGCTCGCGCTCGGCGCGTTCGACTCCCTCCGGTTCCGCGGCGAGACGTACCGGCCGGTGGCGTCGTTCGCGCGGTTCGCGGGCGAGGCGAGCTACCAGTACAGCGCGACGCCGGTCGCCGAGTCCGAGGTCGAGGGCGAGGCGGTGTCGTACGCGGACCTGAGCGAGGCCGAGCGCGAGGTCGGCGCGACGCTGCTCGGGGGCGAGACGTACTACGTCGGCTACCACGAGGAGAAACCCGACGCGGCCACGGTGTTCGGTGAACACCGCTCTCTCCGCGCGGAGAACGAGACGTACCGCATCCGGGTCGTCGTCGGCGACGCCGCCGCCCACCACATGCTGCGCCTCGACCCCGCGAATCCCGGCGCGGACGCGCAGGTCGTGACCGTCGCGGACGACCCCGTGCCGAGCGCCGTCCGGGGGACGGTGACGGAGGCGGTCGCGGACGGGTCGGCGGCCGTCTCAAACCCGGACGAACTCGGGGCGTTCCTCGACGGTGTCGGGTTCGTCGTGACGCGACACGCGGTCGCCGACCTCCGTGCCGAACTCGGCTGAGGCCGCGACGCCGGCGTCCCTCACGGGTGGAGGAGCCGCCCGAGGACGCTCCGGTTGTCCGCGATCAGCCGGTAGACGCCCTCGCGTGCCGTCGCGTAGCCCGGCACCCGACGGAGCGCCCGCTCTGCGCTCGCACCGGGCAGGTTCGTGCGCGCGAACGCCTCCGTCATCGCCGCGCCGCAGGAGTACACCCCGTCGTCGGCGAGTAGGTGCGCACACGCCTCCCAGTCCGCCGGCAGTCGCGCGCGCTGGTCGGGCGAGATCTCGGAGAAGGCCACGAGTTCGAACTCGCCGCGTCGCGCGAGATACTCCGCCGCCCACGTGCAGAACCCGCAGTCGTCGTCGTACACGAGGCGCGGCGTGGACGGCATTCCTGTTCGTCTCCGTGTTCGCGTGTTCGGTTTCCCGGGCTTTAGGTCCGTGGTATCGGCGCGTGGCACCGTTCGGAGTAGCCGGCCGGCGCGGTCGAGGTTCCGGACCGGCCGTGGTCCATTCGGCCGACCACCGACGCGATCCGAACGCCGTCGGCGCGTCGGAGGACTCGCTCCATCCGTCCGCCGAGAGCCGGAGCGAGACGGCATCCACGACCAGGCACCCGTCGCCGCAAGGGCCGCATTCATCTGACGCGAGCACTTACGTGGGCCAGACCATGGGACGGCTCATCGACGGTGAGTGGTACACGGAAGACGAGATAGCGGACCTCCGCGACGACGAGTCCGGCGAGTTCCAGCGGGACGAATCGGCGTTCCGGGAGTGGGTGGAGGCGGACCCGGGCGCGGAGCATCCCGCCGAACCCGGCCGCTACCACCTCTACGTGTCCTACGCGTGCCCGTGGGCGCACCGCACCCTGATCACGCGGGCGCTGACGGGCCTGGAGGACGCCATCTCGGTGAACGTCGTCGATCCGGTCCGCATCGACCAGGGCTGGGAGTTCGCGCCGGAGAAGGCGGGCTGCACGCCGGACACCGTGAACGGCGCGGAGTACCTCCGCGAGGTGTACGCGGCGGCCGACCCGGACTACACGGGCCGGGTGACCGTGCCGGTGCTCTGGGACCGCGAGCGCGAGACCATCGTGAACAACGAGAGCGAGGAGATAACGAAGATGCTGGACGTGGCGTTCGACGAGCACGCGGCACGCGACGTGTCCCTCTACCCGGAGGGCCGCCGCGACGAGATCGACCGGGTGGCGGAGGATATCTACCCCTCGATCAACGACGGCGTGTACCGGGCGGGGTTCGCGGGCACGCAGGCGGCGTACGACGAGGCGGTCACCGAACTGTTCGACGCGCTCGACCGGTACGACGACCGGCTCGCCGACCGACGCTACCTGCTCGGCGAGGAGCTGACGCTCGCGGACGTGTTCATGTTCACGACGCTCTACCGGTTCGACGAGGTGTACCACACGCACTTCAACTGCAACCACCGCGAGATCACGGACTACGACGACCTCTGGCCGTACCTCCGCGATCTCTACCAGCTCCCCGGCGTCGCCGACACCTGCAACATGGACCACGTCAAGACGCACTACTACACCAGCCACGCCAGCCTCAATCCGAAGCGCATCGTGCCGATGGGGCCGGACCCCGACTTCGACGCGCCGCACGACCGCGACCGACTGGCGGGCGGGCCGCCCGAAGCCCTCGCCGCCCCACGGTCCGATTCTGCGTGACGTGCCGGGTCACTCGACGCTGAGTCCGTCGCCGTCCTCGCCGTCGTCCCCGCTCGCGGCCTCGCCGAGGGTCTCGCCCGTCTCCTCGCCGCCCGCCGTCGACTCCTCGAACGCGCCCGCGGGCCGCTCGCGGATGACCTGGATCTTCGCGTACGGGTAGAAGTCGCGGCCCGGCCGCTGGTCGACCCAGACGCCGGAGTCGTAGAAGTCGACGCGGTCGGTCCGCACCGGCGACTCGACGCTCGCATCGCCGCCGGTGGCGTCGCTCGTCAGGTGCACCTCGTAGCTGTTCTCCACCATGGCCGAACGTACGAGCGCCGCGTCGAAAGCGTGCCGGACTCCCACCCCGAGGCATACGGTCGTGGACGCCGTAGTCGGGGTATGAGCGTTCGCGAGGCGGCGGGGGCGCTCGACCTCACCGGCGACGACCTGCCGGGCGTCGTCGTCGCCGTCGTCCTCTGCGAGGTCGCGGGCACCCTCCCCGGGTTCTGGACGGCGGGCGACGTGGCGACGTGGTATCCGTCGCTGGCGAAGCCGGCGTTCACGCCGCCCGCGTGGGTGTTCGGCCCGGTGTGGGTGGTGCTGTTCGCGCTGCTCGGCGTCGCGGCGTACCTCGTCTACCGCGACGGCGTCGGCGAGGACCGCGGCGTCGCGCTCCGGCTGTTCGTCGGCCAGTTCGCGCTGAACGTGTCGTGGACGCTCGCGTTCTTCGGCGAGCGCTCCGTCGTGGGCGGCCTCGTCGTCGTCGTCGCGCTCTGGATCGCGGTGGTGGCGACCGTGGTGGCGTTCGACCGCGTGAACCGGGCGGCGGCGCTCCTCCTCCTGCCGTATCTCGCGTGGGTGACGTTCGCGGCCGCGCTGAACGTCGGCATCTGGTGGTTGAACTGACCGCGGGCGGTCGCGAGAGGAGTCCGCCTACTCGTTCTCCAGTGCGATGGACGCGAGCAGCGCCTCCAGTTGGACGCGCTCGTTCGCACCCTCCGTGATCCGATAATCCGCCTCGCCGACCCGGTCGAGCAGTCGCACGGCGGCCTCGTCGCCGATCTCGAAGTCCCAGATGGAGCGGTGGAGCTGGTCGATGATGTCGCCGCCCGCCAGCCCCTTCTCCGTGACGAGGTCGTCGAGGATGGAGCGCGCGGCGGTGAAGTCGCCCGCGAGGGCGCTCGTCACCATCTCCTCGACCTCCTCGGGGCGGGCGGTGGAGGTGATGGTGTAGACGGCCTCGGCGTCGACGGTGTCGCCGGTGATGGACGCCGCCTGGAGGCCGTTGATGGCCTTCCGCATGTCGCCGTCGGCGGCGTAGACGAGCGCGTCCACGCCGTCGTCGGCGAGGTCGATACCCTCCTCGTCGGCGATGTACCGGACGTACTCGGCGACCGACTCGTCCGGGACGGGGCGGAACCGGAACACGGCACAGCGCGACTGGATGGGATCGATGATGCGCGAGGAGTAGTTACAGGAGAGGATGAACCGGACGTTGTGCGAGAACTGCTCCATCGTGCGGCGGAGCGCGGACTGCGCGTCCGAGGTAAGCGAGTCCGCCTCGTCGAGGAAGATGATGCGGTAGTTCGAGCCCGTCCAGTCCTTGTCCGCGAAGTTCTTGATGCGCTCGCGCACCACGTCGATGCCGCGCTCGTCCGAGGCGTTAAGTTCGAGGAAGTGGCTCTGCCAGTCCTCGCCGTAGAGTTCGCGGGCGATGGCGACCGCACTCGTGGTCTTGCCGATGCCGGCCTCGCCCGCGAACAGCAGGTGGGGGAGGTCGTTGCGCTCGACGTAGCTCTCCAGGCGGTCGGTGATGCGCTCCTGTCCGACGACCTCCTCCAGGGTCTGCGGTCGGTACTTCTCGACCCAGATCTCGTCGCGGCCCGCGGCCGCCGATTCGCTCATGTCGGGTGGAAAGCGCCAGCGACTCATAAAGGCCCCGAGACCCGACGCCGCTCCGTACATGTGTCCGACGGGGGACGTCTCGCGCCGCGTTCACCTCCGATACCGGCGGCCTGAACGCCCTGGCATTCCGCGCTCCGCGCTTTTCCCCGGACCTGTAATCTACCTCGTATGGCCAGCCCTGCGCGCGTCCTCGTCGTCGCACTGCTCGTCCTGTCGCTCCCGGTCGGACTCGCCGCCGCCGAGACCCGGTCCGGCGGCACGATCATCGTCGCGGAAGGCGAAACGGTCTCCGAGGATCTCGACGCGTTCGGCGGCACTGTCATCGTGCGCGGCACCGTGAACGGCGACCTCGACGCGTTCGCCGGGAACGTGGTCGTCACTGGAACCGTCACGGGCGACGTGAACGCGTTCGCGGGCAACGTCCGCGTCGCCGGCGAGGTCGGCGGCGACGTGGGCGCGTTCGGCGGGAACGTGTTCGTCGAACCCGGCGCGGAGATCGGCGGCAACCTGGAGGCGGCCGCGGGCGTCGTCTCCATCGACGGCTCCGTCGCCGGCACCGCCGAGGTCGGCTCGGACGAACTCACCGTCGGCCCGAACGCGTCCGTCGGCGGTGACCTCCGGTACAGCGCCGAGAACCCGCGGATCGCCGACGGCGCGGAGATCGACGGCCAGGTCGAACGCGTCGAGGACGCCGTCCGGGCTCCCATCGTCCCCGTCGTGCCGAACTGGGTGGCCACCGTCTACGAGTTCGTCGTCAACCTCGTCGTCGGCGCGATCCTGCTCGCGCTCCTGCCCGCGTTCTCGGGCCGTGTCGCCGACCGGTTCGCGGAGCGCCCGCTCGCGTCCGGCGGCGTCGGCCTCCTCGTCCTCGTCGGGGTGCCCGTCCTCCTCGTGCTGTTCGCCATCACGATAATCGGCATCCCCATCGCCATCCTCGGCGCGTTCGCCTACGCGCTCGCCCTCTGGTTCGGCTACGTCTACGGAGCCTTCGGTCTCGGCTCGTGGCTCGTGTCGCTCGGGAACGAGGACTGGGGCCGGTGGGTCGCGCTCGTGCTCGGGCTGGCCGTCCTCGCCGTCGTCGGCCTCGTTCCCGTCCTCGGCGGCATCGTCGATTTCGCCGTGCTCCTCGTCGGCATCGGCGCGCTCGTCGGCACGCTCTACGGCCGGTGGCGCGGACGGCGGGGTGAGCCTGCGACCGCGACCGAACCGACCGACTGAGGACGTGTTTCCTGCCGATTCACCAGCCGTGTCGAGAGACGTCGAGGAGCCGACGGTAGAGCCAGCCGAGGTACCGTCGTCCTGGTGGACTGAAAGGGCGAGTGCGCTCGGCGAAGCCGGGCGACGCAAGCACCGCAGTCGAACGACCGAGCGTAGCGATGGAGCGAGGCAAGGAGCGCAGCGAGCCCCGCGAGTCGAGCGCACGAGGGCTTTCGAGCCGTAGTTGGCGTCCTCGACTCCTCAAGCCCGAGTTCCGTCAACTCAAGCGTCCTGCCAGCCTCGCCAAATGGGGAAGGGAACGGTCAGGAGCGCGAAACGCGGCCAACCAGAATCACGTAGCGACGACACGCTCAAGGCCACACCACGGCAAGCGCCTGGTATGCGCGTGACGCTGGAGGTGGTCGGCGGCGACAGTCACGAGTTCGAGGTGACGGACGAGACGTACGCCGACCTCCTGGCGGAGGTGGACCTGTCGCCGCACGAGGTGTCGGTGATGGTGGACGGCCGACCCGTCCCCGAGGACCAGCCCGTGGACGCCGAGCACGTCCGCGTCCTCCGCGTCGTGCAGGGCGGGTGAGATGCGCGTCCGCCCCGCCACCCGCGACGACCTCGCCGCGGTCATGGGCGTCCTCGACGCGGCGATGCTGGAGGTGGACGCCGCGACGGTCGAGCGGTGGATCGACGCCGGGGACGAGGGCGCGGTCCTCGTTGCGGTAGAGGACAGTCGTGTACTCGCCGCGTGCGCGCTCGACGCCCACGAGGCCGCGCACCCGGATGCACGTGACGGGACCGCGCACGTCGACGCCATCGCCGTGCGGCGACGCCGCCGCGACCAGGGCGTCGGCAGCGCGCTCGTGGAGGCGGCCGCGGACCGGTGGAGTCGCCTCACCGCCGAGTTCGACGCCGACCTTCGGCCGTTCTACGAGTCGCTGGGGTTCGAGGTGGAACCGGTCGGTGACGGGCGGTACAGGGGCGTTCGGGAGTAACACCGTCGAGTTGCCATCTACGCCTTCGGTACGTGGCGCGCGGTGCGCGTCTCCCGGGCCGCGCACCCGCGAGGGGCGAGTGCCGACCGAACGCAGTGAGGGAAGCACGAGTCGGCCGGGGAGGCGTGTGGCTGCGGTCTCACATTGCCAGGTGTAGCTAGCTCGTGCCCGTCGTCCACGGCACTCGCTTCGCTCGAAATCGAAGTTCCAACCGGTTTCGGGCCGTACCTTCAAGCCACCCGGGGACGCACACTCCGCCGAAGCGATGCTCGACGGCGTCCTCGACCGGGTGCGTTCGACGCTCGCGCGCTTCGGGAGCCGCCGCCCCGACCTCCGCGAGCCGCCGGTGTCGTTCGCGGACGGCGAGGGCCGCAACGTCACGATTCGCGCGTACCACGAGGACGACTTCGAGAGCCTGGTGGCGATGTACGACGACTTCGACCCGGCGCAGCGCGCGCAGGGTACGCCGCCGGTCGGCGAGGACGCCGTCCGCGACTGGCTCCGCGACGTGGCCGAGCGACCCGGCGACGACGGCGTGCCGGGCAGCGTGAACGCCGTCGCGGTCCACGGCGACCGCGTCGTCGGACACGTCGTGTTCGTGCCGGACGGCGTCGGCCGCCACGAACTCGCCATCTTCGTCCACCAGGACTACCAGGGCGCGGGCGTCGGCACCGAACTCATCCTCGCGGGCCTCGGCCACGCCAGGCGGGAGGGCGTCGAGAACGTCTGGCTCACCGTCGAGAAGTGGAAGCGCGGCGCACAGCGGCTGTACGGGCGCGCCGGCTTCACCATGGACAACCCGCTGGGAGCGATCCAGCGGATGTCGCGGCGGTTGTAGGGGAACTATCCGGAGGAATGAGACGGTGTTCGGATACGGGCTCGGAGGAGCGTGCCCGCGAAGCGTAGTGGGAGCGGACGACCTGACCGACGCGTTCGAGTCGTTCGACCTCGGGTTCGGCGACCGCGGTAATCCCGCAGCGCTGAACGAGGCCGACGACCTGCTGTAGCCAAGCGCTATTTAAACCACTTGAAGGGTACAATTTATTACAAAAAATTACAATTTATTACATTTATAAGCTACTTATAGCTCGCCGAACTCGCCCATCTTCCGTACTCGCAGACCGAACTCCTCGGGCATCGCGTCGAGCGTCACCCAGACCGCGATCACTCGTTCTCGCTCACGGCTCCCGTCGGTCGCCGCTCGCGCACCTCGCGGTCCTCCCTTCGATCGGACCGCGCAGCCCTCCGCTAGCGCGAGCATCGCCCGCTTCTGCTCGCGCTCGAACTCGGCGTAGCCGCCGGTCTTCACCTCCACGAGATAGCGCGCCTCCTGTCGCCAGCCTCGCGCCGTGTTCTTCCCGACCGCGAACGCGAAGTCCGGTCGCCACTCCAGAACTCGCGTTTCCCCGTCCTCGTCCCCGACCTCGACGCGCTGGAGATCCGCCCGGTCGTCCGCCAGAATCTCCCACGGGCCGTCCGGGTCCAGGTTGAGGTCCGCCGCGACGAACTCCCGAACGCGGTTCGGCGAGTCGACTCTCCGGACCGCTTCCGCGACGATGGCCTCGCCGATCGCGCCCTTCTCGTTCGCTTCGAGTCCGAAGGTTCGGGTGCGGTTGAACTCCGTGACCATCCGTCCTGCCGAGTTCGACTCGGCGGTGGGCTTGGGGTTTGTGTTCGGCCGTGGTTCTCAACCGGGAAATCAGTGCGGGAGGGCTACACCAGCGGCTCCACCAGCCCACGCCCGTCCTCTAGCAGCTCCTCGACGCGCTCCTCGCTCCCGGCCTCGGCGTACACTCGCATCTTCGGCTCGGTCCCGGAGGGTCGCACGAGCAGCCAGGAGCCGTCGGCGAGCCGTATCTTGAAGCCGTCGGCGGTGTTCACGGACTCGACGCGCTCGCCCGCCACGCTCTCCGGCAGGCTACCCTCTAGGTCGTCGAGTACGCGCTGCTTCTCGCTGTCCGGGCAGTCCAGACTCACCTTCCCTTGGTGTATCTCGCCGAACTCGTCCAGCAGGCCGTTCACTCGCGCGTCGAACGGGCGCTCGGCGTCGACGGCGGCGGCGAGCAGCGCCATCAGCACGCCGTCCTTCTCGCGGACGTGGCCGCGGACGGAGAAGCCGCCGCTCTCCTCGCCGCCGACGAGGGCGTCGTGCTCGGCCATCGCCTGCGCGACCCACTTGAAGCCGACGGGGACCTCCACGACCTCCTGACCGTGGGCCTCCGCGATGCGGTCCACGAGGAAGGTCGTGGAGACGGTGCGGATGGCCGGGCCGGAGTCGTCCTCGAGCAGGTAGTCGTACACCGCGGCGAAGAAGAGGTTCTCGTCTAGAAATCCGCGCTCGGGCGTGACGACGGCGAGCCGGTCGGCGTCGCCGTCGTTGGCGATGCCGAGGTCGGCGTCCCCCGATTCGACGGCGTCCACGAGGCCCTGGAGGTGCTCGGCGCTCGGCTCCGGCGGCGTGCCCCCGAACTCGGGGTCGCGCTCGCACCGGAGCCGCTCGACGGTCGCGCCCGCCCGCTCCAGCAGGGCGTCGGTCACGCCGCGCCCGCTCCCGTGCATCGCGTCGTACGCGACCGTCAGGTCGCCGAGACTATCCTCGCCGACGCCCACGAGGTCGAGTGCGTGCTCGGCGTGCGACTCGACGAAATCGGTCTCCTCGACGGTTCCCCACTCGTCCTCGGGGAGCGGGTCGGGTTCGGCGAGTCGGTCCTCGATGGCCGCCATGACCTCGGGGAGCGCCGGTGCGCCGTCCTCCGGGATGAACTTCACGCCGTTGTACTCCGGGGGGTTGTGCGACGCCGTGATCACCATCGCGCCCGCCAGGTCGCGCTCGGCGATGGCCCACGCGACGAGCGGCGTCGGGCAGTCGCGCCCGGGCAGGCGCACGTCGAGGCCGTTCGCGGCGAGCACGCGCGCGCACTCCTCCGCGAACCCTCGCGAGGTCCCCCGTGCGTCGTATCCGACCGCGACCGGTGCGTCCGCCCGGCCCTCGTCCCGGAGGTACGACGCCACCGCCTGCGCCACCGCCCGCAAGCGCGGCTCCGTGAACTCGTCGAGCGTCGCCCGCCAGCCGTCGGTCCCGAACGAGATGGCGTCCATGGAGGGAGCGTCGGCGCGTCGCGGGAAAGTCGTGACGGTCGGGGACCAACGGCGGTATAAATCCGCGGCTCCGAGTTCGAGGCATGCCGCAGACGAGGGTCGTCGCGGTGTCGGGGAGTCGGCGCGACGGCAGCTACACGCGTCGCGCGTGCCGACTCGCGCTCGACGCGGCGGCGGCCGAGTGCGCCGACACGGACCTCCTCTGTCTCCGCGAGTGGGATCTCCCCGAGTACGACCCGAACCTCGACGACGACCCCGAGGTGGTCGCCGAGTTCATGCGCGAGGTGCGCGAGGCGGACGCCGTCATCCTCGGCTCGCCGGTCTACCACGGCTCGTACTCGTCGACGCTGAAGACGGCACTCGACTGGTGCGGGTTCGACGAGTTCGAGGACACGACCGTCGGCCTGGTGGCGACCGCGGGCGGCGGCAACTACGAGGCCACGCTCGCGCACATGCGAGCGGTCGTGCGCGGCGTCCACGGCTGGACGATTCCACACCAGGTCGGCATCCGGAAGGCGTACGACCGGTTCGACGGCGACGAACTCACACACGACGGTCTCCGGGAGCGCGTCGAGGAACTCGGGCGGACGGTCGCGGAGTACGCGCACATCGACCGCGCGCCCGAGACCGTTCCGGTCGCCGACGAGTCGGTGGCGACCACGACCGAGGGCGAGTCGGCGGCGACCGGGACCGACGACGAGTCCGCGACGGGAACCACCGACGACTAATCCCGGACCAACTGCTCCTTCTCGGCGCGCGACAGCTGCTTGATCTCGTGCTCGCGGCTCATCGCCGTCGACCGCGACTCGTGGCGCTCGCTGTGGACGAGTTCGACGGGGGTGCGGCTCCTGGTGTACTTCGCGCCGTCGCCGGCGTCGTGCTCGGCGACGCGGCGCTGTACGTCGGTGGTGTAGCCGGTGTAGAAGGAGCCGTCCGAGCACTCGACGACGTAAATCCAGTGTGGCACAGAAACGGGCTTCGCGTGGCGGGTTTACGGGCGTTTCGGTCAGGCGTCCCGGGCTCGCGTCTTGGCGACTTCGGCGATTCCAGCGTTCGCAGAGCAGTTCGGGCAGGCCTTGACCTGGCCGTCCTCGTCGGCGAACACGCGCGCGAATCGCTCCGAGACGTGCGCGTCGCAGTAGTTGCACGTTGGCATTGGGCCATCAATCCGGCGGGCGAAACCACCGGTAGTTACGTGTTGACAGCCCATGGCTAAATACGCTTTCCCAAATCTGAACCAATTTCCGCAAATCGGCAAAACACCTTTGCTTTTTTCGGTCGCAGCCGGGAGTAATCTTACGCTTCCCGCCCACGCCGTCGTCACTTTCGGCCGGCGCGCGGTCATCGCGGCCGCGCTCCCGCCGTCGCGCGCACGCGCCAGCCACCGCGCGCGAGCGGGCGGACCGCCGCTCACGCCCGCTCTTCGCGCGCGAAACTATCCACGTTCACCGCACCGAGCCTGGCATCCCAGCCCGTGAGGCTCCCGCGAACGCCCCGGAGACGGCCCGATACAGGAAGTCTTATTAAGCGTGCCGGGGAAAACCCGTTCGTATGGCAGATCTCATCGTCAAGGCCGCAGTGAAGGAAACGCTCGATGACAAGAACGTCTCGTCGGATTTCTACGACGCACTCGACGAGGAGGTCTCCCGACTCCTCGACAACGCCGCCGGGCGTGCCGAGTCCAACGGCCGCAAGACCGTCCAGCCCCGCGACCTGTAAGCCGGGATCCCCGACCTTCCTCCGTTTATCCGACCCGCCAGCGACGGCGTCGTCCGGTTCTCGGTCCAACTGCCGCACCGTCACTCCGGCCGTCGCACCGTCACGCCGTCGGCCGACCCGACGTGGACCTCGTCCGCCAGTCCCACGAACAGCCCGTGCTCGACGACGCCCGGCAGCCCCGACAGCGCCGTCCCGAGGTCCCCCGGCTCCGGCATCGCGCCGAACTCGCAGTCCAGCACGAGATTGCCGTTGTCCGTCACCACCGGGCCGTCCTTCCGCGCCGCCATCCGGAGCGCGGGCTCGCCGCCGAGTTCCTCCACCGCCGCCGCCACCGCCGTCCGCGCCGCCGGCAGCACCTCCACCGGGACGGGGTGGTCGAGCACCTCCGCCTCCTTCGAGGGGTCGGCCACCACGAGGAACCGCTCCGCCGCCGCGTCCACCACCTTCTCCCGGGCGTGCGCCGCACCGCCGCCCTTCACGAGGTCGCCGCCCACCACCTGGTCCGCGCCGTCGATGGCGAGGTCCACCGTCTCCACCTCGTCCAGATCCGCGAGCGGAACCCCCGCGTCGCGCGCCACCTGCCGCGACTGGAACGACGTCGGGACGCCCCGCACGTCCAGCCCCGCATCCACCCGGCGGCCGACTGCGCGAATCGCGTGCGCCGCCGTGCTGCCCGTTCCCAGGCCGACGACCATCCCGTCCTCCGCCGCCTCGGCCGCGCTCTCGCCCGCCCGGCGCTTGGCCGTCTCGGAGCCGCCCGCGTTCTTCATGGGTGGGCATCCCCCCGGAACGGCTTAAGTTCCGCGTCCCTGCCCGCCAGCCAACACTTTTCCGCCGACCGCCGCAATTCGACGCCATGACTCGAACCGCCGTCGTCGCGGGCGTCGGTCCCGGCCTCGGCGAATCGCTCGCCAGAAAGTTCGCCGCCGAGGGCTGCGCCGTCGGCCTGCTCGCGCGCTCCGCCGACTACCTCGACGACCTCGCCGCCGACCTCCGGGACGCCGGCCACGACGTCGTCGCCGTGCCGACCGACCTCACCGCTCCCGAGCAGGTCGCGGCGGGCTTCGACGCGGTCCGCGACGCGTTCGGCCCCGTGGACGCGCTCGTCAATCACGCCAGCGGTGGCGCGTGGCAGGGCCTCCGCGACATCTCCCACGACGAGTTCGACCAAGCGCTCCGCGTCGGCGCGCACGGCGGTCTCTACTGCTCGCAGGCGGCCGTCGACGACATGCTCGGCGGCGACGGGAGCGACGACGGTCAGGCGGGCACCATCATCTTCACGGGCGCGACCTCCGCGGTCCGTGGTCGCGGCGGCGCGCTCGGTTTTAGCGCCGCGAAGTTCGCCGTCCGGGGCATGGCCGAGTCGATGGCGCGCGAACTCGGGCCGGAGGGCATCCACGTCGCGCACGTCGTTCTGGACGGCCAGATTCTCCCGCCCGACGGTCCCGCACCCGACCGCGACGCCGACGAGTACCTCCACCCCGACCACATCGCGGAGAGCTACTGGCACCTCGTCGAGCAGGACCCGAGCGCGTGGACGCTGGAGCTGGACCTGCGGCCGCACGTCGAGGGGTTCTAGGACGGAGCGCTCCCGCGTAACGACCTCGATAAAAGGTACGTGGCGACGGTCAGTGACCGTCCTTTTTCTTCTCGTCGTCCTTTTTCTTCGCGTCGTCCTTCGGCGGGCAGTCCTTCGAGTCGACGACGAAGTCGCCGTGCGCGAGGTGCGCGTCGAGCGCGTTAGTGCTCACGGTTATCTCCACCCACGGGTTCGTCTCCGACCCGGTTTTGTGGCAGATGGTGACCTTGTCCCCGCCGTCTCCGCCGTTGCCGTTACCCCCTGCCGCGACGACTCCACCCATGCCGACGGTCAGTCCGGCCATCACGACCACTGCGATGACGAGTCGTACTGTTCTCATGGTGTCCCCATCTGGCGCCCTTTCCGCACCGCGGGCGCCACGTGACGGTTCACTCCCCATCCATTTTGTTATTCGAGCAGTATACGGGCGTATTTTTCAATTTCTGAAACATTATTCCCGACTACGGTGAACAAACTACGGAGTACTCGCGGTAGAACCGAACAAAATTGGGGTAGCTGTACTGTGAATTGGGCTACGGCGAGCCTGTCGTCGAGGAACGGTCGGAGTACTCGCCGCCGCTCCCCCGGTAAGCGCGTCGTGTGGCGGATATCCCGCCCGCTACCGACCGCTCCTACAGCTGCTCCAGCACGGCGTCGGCGTCGTAGGACAGCGTGAGCTTCCGGGACCGGCCCCGCCCCTCCAGGCTCTCGTAGTCGGCGTCGATGATGTCGAGCTGGTCGAGCTTGTTCACGAGTTCGGAGTACCGGGTGTAGCCGAGATCGGTGCGGTCGTGGAACGTCTCGTACACGTCGCCGGCCTGGTCGCCGTCGTGCTCGGCGATGACGCGCACGAGTTCGCGCTCGCTGTCGGCGAGCGCGTCGAGGCTGCGGGAGAGGTGGATGTACTTGGACTCGTCGTAGGCGTCCTCGACGTCCTGGAGTTCGACGGCCTTGCTCGCGCGCATCTCGGCTTTGAGGCCGGCGCGACGGAGCAGGTCGATGCCGACGCGGAGGTCGCCGGACTGCGAGGTGAGTTCGGCGACCTCGTCGAGCACTTCGGTGGAGACGACGCCGTCGCGGAACCCGATCTCGATGCGGTCGCGGAGGATGTCGACGATCTCGGAGACGCCGTAGACGGGGAAGTACACCTCCTCGGGGCGGAACACGCTCTGGACGCGGCCGTCGAGCGACTCGATGACGTCGAGGTCGAGGTCGGAGGAGATGACGATGACGCCGATCTTCGCGCCGGCGTGAGCCTCGTGCGCGCGGAGCAACGAGTAGAGGGTGTCGGAGGCCTCGTCCTCGTAGAACAGGTAGTTCACGTCGTCGAGCGCGACGACGAGCACCTCCTCGTCCTCGACGAGCTTGTCGGTGACCTGCCCGAACAGCTTCTTGAAGGAGATGCCGGAGGACGGCGGCTCGTACTCGAAGATGGACTCGAAGATGCGCGAGAACACGGAGTAGCGCGTCGAGTCCACCTGGCAGTTGACGCGCACGGTGCGGACGCCGTGCTGTGCGCCGAGTTCGCCGAACATCTTCTGGACGGCGGTGGTCTTGCCGGTCCCGGGCGGTCCGCGCACCGAGACGTTGAGCGGCCGCGACCCCCGGACCGCGGGCTTGAGTGCGTACTGGAGGTTCTGGAGCTGCGTCTCCCGGTGCCGGAACTGCTCCGGCACGTAGTCGATCTCGAAGACGTGCTCGTCGCGGAACACCGACTCGTCCCACGACAGCATCCCCTCCTCGGGGTCGTCTGCCATCGTCCCGAATTCCCCGTCGTAGGTACTTAATGCTTCGCCAGCCGCGGAGTAAAAGTGAAACTTGCCGCATTGCGACGCGTGGTTACCGGATACACAGCGTCCCGCCGACCACGCCTACCGGCCGCTCTCGCTCTCGTCGGTGGCGTCCGGATAGCCGTCGCTATCCCTGACCCGCCGAGCCGAGAGATGCCGGCTCCTGCTACGCGCTTAGAGGCAGCACCGGCCCATCCGCGACCAGCTGTCACACGTCGTGCCGCCGTCGCACTCGCAGCACTCGCGCTCCCAGCTCTGCGGGTAGCTCCCGTCCTTGTAACACGATCCATCGCACTTGTACTCGTAGTAGCAGTCGCAGGCCTCGGCGTCGACCCCTTCGAGGCTGCTCGCCGTGTCGTCGGCGGCGACCGTTCCCACGGCTCCGACCGTGAGGCCGGTCGCGAGTCCCGAAGTCATCTTGAGCACGTTGCGCCGGTTGTAATCGTTATATTCGGGCATACAGTGATGATTTAGATATGGAAAAACTTAAAACTTTTGTGGAGTAATAAGAGGATTAATAGTGGCTGGCAAACGTAGTCTGGACCGAGCCGGCGGCTCGGTCCCGCTCGTTCGCCGGATAGCCGCCGTCGCTCGTCTCACTCCTCGAACTTCTCCAGCAGCCGCTCGTAGAACCCGCGGTCGGTCTCGCTCCCCTCGCCGTCTCGCGGGCTTCGCCCGCTCGACCCGTCCGAGGCCGAAGCCTCGCGCGCCAGCTTCTCCACGATCAACTCGGGCGTCGAACGCGCGAGGTGGTCCTTCACGGGCGACCGGTCGACCACCAGCTCCCCGTCCTCCAGCCCGAGCGCCTGGATGCCGTCCACGGTCACGTCGAAGCCCGCCA
>CAZYYH010000024.1:0-18449 GCA_964651725.1 uncultured Halobacteriales archaeon
GCTCGAACGCCGGCATCCACGGATACTCGGAGGCGGTGCGGCGGCCGTCGAAGAACGCGTCTTGCCACTGGCGGACCATCCCGATGGCCTCGTTGTTGAGGACGACGACCGTCAGGTCGAGGTTCTCGCGGGCGGCGACCGCGAGTTCCTGCACCGTCATCAGGAAGGAGCCGTCACCTTCGACGGCGACGACCTCCTGGTCGTCATCGGCCGCATACCGTGCGCCGATGGCGGCGGGGAGACCGTACCCCATCGTGCCGAGACCGTGCGAGGAGACCCACGTCCGCGGCTCGCGGAACGTCCAGTACTGGACCGCCCACATCTGGTGCTGGCCGACGCCCGTGGTGAGCACGGCGTCGTCGCCGGTCGCGTCGTCGAGCGCTTCGACGACGAACTGTGGCTTGATCGGACCGTCCTCGGGCTGGTCGTAGGTTAGCGGGTACTCCTCGCGCCACGTCCTGGTCTGCTCGCGCCAGTCTCCGGCGGCCGGCGCGCCCGGCATCGCGTCGTCGAGCTGACCGAGGACGCGGCCGGCGTCGCCGACGAGACCGTGGTCGGCGGCGACGTTCTTCGATATCTCCGCCGGGTCCACGTCCACGTGGACGATGGTCGCCTCGGGCGCGAAGGACTCGACGCCGCCGGTGAGGCGGTCGTCGAACCGCGTGCCGACAGCGAGCATCGCGTCGCAGTGCTGGAGCGCGAGATTGGCGTACCCCGTGCCGTGCATCCCCGCGAAGCCCATCGAGAGGTCGTGGTCCTCCGGAAACGAGCCGACGCCCGGCATCGTCGTGACCACGGGGACGCCGTACTGCGTGGCGAACGCGCGGAGCCGGTCGGACGCCTCCGCCTTGACGACGCCGCCGCCCGCCAGGACGACGGGACGCTCCGCGGCCGCGAGTGCGCGGGCGGCGTCGGCCACGGCGTCCGGGTCGGCGGCCGTCGGCGGGTCGTACGTCTCCGGCGTCGAGCCGGAGGCCGGCCCTCCGGTCGCCGCGCCCGTCGTCACGTCCTTCGGGAGGTCGACGACCGTCGGTCCCTGTCGACCGGCCGCCGCGAGTGCGAACGCCTCCGCGACCGCGTCGCCCGCGCCGTCCGGGTCGTCCGCGAAGTACGTCGCCTTCGTGATTGGGCCGGCGACGCCCGTGGTGTCCGTCTCCTGGAACGCGTCCGAGCCGATGAGGTCCGTCGGCACCTGGCCGGTGAGGGCGACCAGCGGGTCGGAGTCCATGTCGGCGTCCGCGATGCCCGTCACCAGGTTGGTCGCGCCCGGGCCGGACGTGGCGATGCAGACGCCCGGCTCCCCCGAGACGACGCCGTACGCGTCCGCAGCGTGCGCCGCGCCCTGCTCGTGCGCCATCGTCACGTGCGCGAGGTCGGCGTCCGCGATGGCGTCGTAGACGGGCATGATCGCGCCGCCCTGGACGCCGAAGAGCACGGAGACGCCCGCGTCCTCCAGCGCGGCGGCGGTCGCCGCCGCCCCGGTCTCCACGGGCGTCTCGTCGGCCCCAGTCTCGTTCGGGCCGTGGTCGTCGCTGTCCTCCGCCGGGTCGTGATCTCCGGTGCCGTCCTCGGCCGGTCGTTCGAGCTTCGATGTCGATGCGTCACTCATGTGTCGTTCATTCTGTGATGTCTGCGTGCAGTTGCTGGCGGGCGATGCGAGAACCGGGTTGAGAGTAGGTGGTGTAGGGGTGGGCTATGCCCCTACAATAATGAGCGCGACGGCACCGCCGCTCGCGGTCGGCGACGCCGAGTGCCGCCGGGCGAGCGCGCTGCGGGCGCGGGGCCGTCTCATTACCTCCATGCTCATGGGACGGGTCGTCATAACCCTTTCCCGTCGCGCAAAGATTGCCTGCCGGCGCGCCGACCACCGCCACCGTTGCACGGGCCGGTAGCTGTCGGTGGCGGGCGGGCCGGCGAACTCGCATCTACGCGCGGACCTCCCCGGACTCCCGCTCCACGCCGGCCTCGCGCGCGAACCGCCGCAGGTCGGCGTCGGTGACGCGGTGCTTCTCGGCGGCGTACGCCTTGACCCGCCGGGTGACCGTGCGAACGTCGTCGTCGGTCGGTGCGAAGCCGGCGGCGTCCAGATGCTCGCGCACCGAGTGCGTCCCCGTGTGCTTCCCGAGCACGAGTTCGCGGCGCGCACCCACCATCTCCGGCGTCATCACGCCCGGCTCGAACGTCTCGCTGTTCTCGATGATCCCGGCGGCGTGGATGCCGCTCTCGTGTGCGAACGCGTTGTCGCCCACGACGGGCTTGTTCGTCGGGACGGGCACGTCGGAGTACTCCTCGATCGTGCGCGACACCTCGGTGATTCGGGTGGTGTCGATGCCGGTGTCGACGCCGTAGAGGCTCTCGACCGCCATCACCACCTCCTCGTAGGCGGCGTTGCCGGCGCGCTCGCCGATTCCGTTCACGCTGACCTGGGCCTGCGCCGCGCCCGCCTCGAAGCCAGCGAGGGCGTTCGCGCCCGCCAGACCGAAGTCGTCGTGGGTGTGCACGTCGATTCGCGCGTCGGTGTGGTCGGCGACGAACCGGACGAGGTCGCCGAACCGCCGCGGGGTGGCGACCCCGCACGTGTCGGGGACGTTGATCCAGTCCGCGCCCGCCTCGGTCACGGCCTCGACGATCTCGGCGAGGTAGTCGGGGTCGGTGCGGGTGGCGTCCATCGGCGAGTACATAGCCTCCGCACCCGCGTCGTTCACGCGCCGCACGCACTCCACGGAGCGCTCCAGCACCGTCTCGCGGTCCGCGTGCATCGAGTCCTCGATCTGCACGTCGCTCGTGCTCACGAACACGTGGACCATGTCGGTGCCCGCGTCGAGGGCGGCCTCGACGTCGTCCTCGACCACGCGCGCGAGGCCGCACGTCGTCGCGTCCGTCGCGGCCGCGACGTCTTGCACCGCCTCGAACTCCGCGTCCGAGTTGATGGGGAAGCCCGTCTCGATGACGTGCGTCCCCATGTCGTCGAGTGCGGCGGCTATCTCGCGCTTGTCGTCGTACGAGAACGAGGTTCGCGGCGTCTGTTCACCGTCGCGCAACGTCGTGTCGAAGATCCGCGCCGATTCGACTTCGTTACGCCGGGCTAACGTGCCCTGGAAGAACTCGGTCCCCCGGACTCGCACCGGGGATGTCGTCGTTTGACATCGGTAGCACGTCGGAGTGTACCCGCGTATTTAAACTTGTCCCTATGACAGATCCGGCAATTCCTGCCGCGCCGACTCGGGTGCGTCGAGTCGGCGGAACCGTAAGGAAGCAACGCTTCATGGGACGACTAAGGTCCTTATATCCGACCCGAGGAGTGTGTATTGAGAATCTAACTGCTTCGTCCGGTCGCGGCCCGGACGGCCGGAAATCCGGCCGCCGACCACCTCGGCGCGCGCCCCGACGCGAAGGTGGCGACACCCGACTACGAACTGATGCGGCGGGCCGCGGCGACCGCGCACAAACCGTCCGCAGCGCCGACGGCAACGGAAAGGTACCCGAACTCGCCCACGAAACGGTCGTCGTCGGGCCTATCTGCTGATCTTACACGCCGCGTCCCTGCAACTGCTCCTCCTCGGGCAGGTCGGCGTTCGCCTCGCCCTTCATGCCCCGGCCGGTGTTCGACGCGATCTCGGCGAGCGCCTCGGGGTCGTCCCAGTCGTTGACGGCGTCGACGACGGCGCGGCCCATCTCCGCGGGACGCTCCGCGCCGAAGATACCGGAGCCGACGAAGATGCCGTCGCAGCCGTGGTGCATCATGAGCGCGGCGTCCGCGGGCGTGGCGATGCCACCGGCCGCGAAGTTGACGACGGGGAGTCGCCCCATCTCCGCGGTCTCGTGGACGAGGTCGGCCGGGGCGTCGTGCTCGCGCGCCCACGCCTCGCGCTCCTCGAAGCTCGCGCTCTCCAGGCTCCGGATGGCGCTCTTGATGGTGCGCTGGTGGTGGACGGCCTGGTTCACGTCGCCCGTTCCCGCCTCGCCCTTCGTCCGGATCATCGCCGCGCCCTCGTCGATGCGGCGCAGGGCTTCGCCGAGGTCGCGCGCGCCGCAGACGAACGGCGCGGTGAACTCGCGCTTGTCGATGTGGTACGCGTCGTCCGCCGGCGTCAGCACCTCGGACTCGTCGATCATGTCGACGCCGATGGCCTCCAGTATCTCGGCCTCCTTCGTGTGGCCGATGCGGGCCTTCCCCATCACCGGAATGGACACCGCGTCGATGATCTCCTCGACCTCGGCGGGGTCGGCCATCCGCGCGACGCCGCCGCGCTTCCGGATGTCCGCCGGGACGGCTTCGAGCGCCATCACCGCGACGGCACCCGCCTCCTCCGCGATGCGGGCCTGCTCCTCGTTCACCACGTCCATGATGACGCCGCCCTGCTGCATCCGTGCGAACCCGCGCTTCACGAGTTCGGTGCCGCGCTTGAGTTCCTCCAGGTCGGTCTCCTCGGTCATGACAAAGGGTTACGCCGCGCGCGTCTAATCCGTTGCGGAACGGGCACGGACGTCGACGGAGCTGTCGGCCCGGCCGAAAACGGACGACCGAGTTCCCACCATCGGCCCGCACGAACACGGAAAAACCCCGCGTTCCCGGCGCGAGCGACGGGTTAACGGTGATCCAGCCCCTACCACTGTTGCTCCACGGTGAGCTCAGAATGACCACATTCACCGTCAGAACGAACTGCGGTACAGAACGGACCTTCGACAGTCGACGCGCCGCCGAGGACGGCCGCGAGACGCACGTCTCGCTCTGCGACGACTGCGGCGACGACGACGTCGCCATCGAGCTGCGCGACGCCCGGCAGACGGCGCTGACCGGAACGCACGCCGACGGCGGAACGGCGTCCGCCGGGAACGGCGACGCGACGCCGACCGGCGACGGCGGGGCCGTCGCGGGCGAGCGCCCGAACGCGGCCGAGCGCTCGCCCGACGCCGACCGACCGGCCAACGAAGAGCCGGACCCGGCCGTCGACCTCCCCGAGCGGATGCCGTCGGTCCGCACCGACCCGCTCGACGTGGTGCCCGGCTACATGATCGACGAGGTGGAGGGGCAGCCCACCATCAACAAGCGCGGGTACGCCGTCATCGCCAACCACTTCGACATCGTCGTGAACGCCGAACCCATCACGACCGCGGGCGAGACCGACCACGAGTACGCCGAGTTCCGCGCGCGAGCGTGGCGCAAGGAGGACGGCCCCGAGCACGCGTACACCGGCCACGCCACCGCCCGCGCGTCCGAGGACCGGTCGCGGATGGCGGACAACTTGAACGAGATGGCGGAGACGCGAGCGATGAAGCGCGCCGTCGCCTGGGCGTCGGGCGTCGGCATCCTCGCCTGGGAGGAGATGGTCGGGTACACCGACGACGAGTAGGCGGACGCCGCGTCTGTCGGGGACTCCCCGGCGCTACCCGGACCCACCGTCCACCGCACCGTCCGCGTCCGACCCTTTCGACCGCTCGGCGTCCGACTCCTGCGGCGGCTCCGCGTCCTCGACTGGCGAGTCAGGCACCGCCTCCGAGTCGTCCGCCGGCTTCCCGTCCGTCGCTCCCGGGTCAGCAACCGCGTCGGCTTCCTCCGGTGTCGCGGTCGCGTCGTCCCGGGCCGGCTCCGGTGGCGGCGCGCCGTCGGCCTCGGCCGGAGCATCCACCGCCATCGCCGAGCCGGCCACCGGCTCGCCGCGCACCAGCCCCGGCAGGACGAGGCGGAAGAACTCCAGCACCACCACCAGTATCAGCGGTCCGAGGAACACGCCGTACCAGCCGAACAGCAGCGGGCCGAGGATGTACGTGATTATCATCAACCCCGTGTGGACGCCGCGACCCGCGAGGTACGGCCCGAGCGCGTTCGGCACCAGGTCGAGCACCACGAACGACGCCCCGAGGAACACCGCCGGATACCACAGCAGCTCCGGCGCGGTCTCGTACGCTATCGCTCCGAGGTAGAGCGTCAGCGGCACGTACACCAGCTTCGTGATGATGACCGGGACGAACATGCAGACGCCCGTGAGGAGGGCGAGCAGCATCGGCAGCGGCACCCGGAGGCCGTCCGGTGCGACCAGGTTCATCGCGTTGTAGAACACCGCCGCGATGATCGCCGTCACGAAGATGAGCAGCAGCGTCCCGTAGTACACCGAGGTGAGGTCGCGGTCGACCGCCGTCGCGTACCGGTCGGCGCGCGACCCCTCGCCCACCACCCCGCGGAACCACGCCGCCACGTCCGCGTCCTCCCGGAGCAGGTAGAACACGAGCACGAGCGCGAGCAGCGCGTGAACCAACCCCGCCGCGAACGCGCCGACGACGCCGACCACCACGTCGAGCGTCCCCTGGAGCGTCTCCGCCTCGCCGAGCTGCTGGCGGAGCTGGTTCAGCGCCTCGTCCGACGTCTCCGGCAGCACCGTGATGTCGAAGTTCGGGAAGAACAGCTGCACGAACTGCTCTACCTGCGCCGCCTCCACCGCGAGCAACTGCCCGATGCCGAGCGCGGTCGTCGCCGCGAGCAGGAGCGCGAGCGGGATCGTCACCGCGAGCAGCGTGATCAGCGCCGCCCGACCGGGCGTCCCCGTCACGCGCTCGATGCGCCGGTTGAACGGCCGCGTGCCGTAGTAGAGGAACAGCGCCGCGACGAACGTGCCGACGAAGAGGAAGCCGACGTAGAGGACCGTCGCCGCGAAGACGGCCGTGAGGCCCCACCAGAACACCTCGCCGCGGTCCTCGAACGGCCCGGAGGTCATGCCCCGGAGTTGGAGTGGGAACGCGATAAGTGGCAGGTCGCGGGACGGAGCGGGCGCGAGCGACGGTCGCCCCGACCGATGATCCAACACTACCACTTTTCAACACCCGACGATAGTAGGGAAAACTGATACTCGACAGCCGGCCGATGGTTCATCGGGGTGCGGCCAGAGGCACAGCCGAAATCCGTCGCCGCCGACTTCCACTCTATTCCGGACTGCTGCACCCCGAACCCACCCCCTCATCAACGCCCGACGATGGTAGGGAACACGGATACCCACGTACGAAGGCAACACACAATCGGGTTCCGGAGAGGAGACTCCCGAACCCCGTCATCCCAATCGAACCCTTCCCCCTACTTTCGCTCCCCCACCTTTGCTCGCGTTCGTCCGAACTCGGTCGTCGCACACGAGAAGGAGTGAGCCGATGCGGATTCGAGCCGGAGGCAGACGTTCCTGCTCGCCTCACTCGCTTCGCTCGTTCGACTGCGCGGGCCGTGACTCCCGGGGTTCGGATCCGCATCCACTACACCGTTGGCTCGGCGATGAAACGCCTCGCCGAAAAACGGGTAGTGGGCCAATGCGGATTTGAACCGCAAACTTCCACCTTATCAGAGTGGCGCTCTACCTGATTGAGCTATTGGCCCGAACGCGTCTCCACGTAGCCCGGAGGACCGTTTAAGCGTTTCCTTTCGGCAGGCCCGTCCTGCGATTCCGGGCGCTGCCCTCACCCGCGTCCTCGCTCACGACCGGCTCTCCGCGGGGCCGCGCTCGTCGTCGTCCTCGTCGAACTCGACGTCGTACGCGTCGCCGCCGAGGTCGAAGGTGTCGTCGTCGTAGGTCTCGGACTCGTCCCACGCGCCGGTGGTGTCGTCCCCGGGGAAGCCGAACGTGTAGACGTTGCCGGTGGCGAGTCCGCCGGTCTTCCGGTCGAGGTACGGCGTGACGACGTACCGCTTCAGCACCGTCCGGACGACGTAGCGCGTCGGCGGGACGACGAACACGAACCCGAGCGTGTCGGTGACGAGTCCGGGCGTCAGCAGGAACGCGCCGGCGACGAGCAACAGTGCGCCGTCGACGACGGCGTCCGTCGGCGGCTCGCCGCGCGCCGCCTGCTCCTGGATCGTCCGGAGCGTCGCGCGCCCCTCGGCGCGCACCAGCAGCATGCCGACGAGCGCGGTGAGCACGACGAGCGCGACCGTCGCCTGCCACCCCAGGAAGTCCGCGACCACGACGAGGAACAGCGCGTCTGCGAGCGGGATCAGCAGCAGCGCCGCGAGCCACCTCAGCATGTCCACGTATCGGCGGGCTGGCCGGTAAAGTCCTTCGGCTACGAGGTGGCGCACAGGAGCCACCACGTTCGAGCGAACCCGAGCGACGAGTCCGCCGGAGCGCCCCGGCCCGGACAGCCCCCATAAATGTAATTAATTGTAATCCCATGTAAGTTCTCGTACTCTTCAAGTGGTTTATGTTCTCCGGGAGCTCGCAGTCACCGGGCGGTCGGTCGCACTGGACACGGAGAGCGACGCCCGCATTCACTCGAAATTGGCCGATCAGTCGGACGCGACGGCCGGCCGAACACCCGCACCTGGTGGAAATCGAAAGGGCGACCGAGCGAGAACGCGACCGGAGGGAGCGTTCGAGCGAGGGAGGGCTTTCCGGGGAAAGACCCTTACTCGCTGCGCCCCCGCGTTCGGGCATGGAACCGGAGGAACTCACGGCGACGCGCGAGCGCTCGGAGTCCGCGGAGTCGGATGCGACGTCCGAGAGCGGCGGCGTGCGCGGCCGCGTGCGTCGCCGCGCGACCGGCTGGTTCTCGCCGAAGGCGTTCCTGGTGGCGCTCGCGCTCGCTGTCGGCGGCATGTTCGCGGGCGGACCGATCCCGGTGGTCGGCGGACTGGTCGGTGGGCTGGTCGGCGTGTTCGTCGCGGGGTTCGCGCTCGGGCTGTTCGGCGGCCGGCGCTACGTCGAGGTCGGGGCTGCGGGCGCGGCCGCGGTGGGCGCGAGCGCGCTGGTCGATCTCTTCGCGTGGACGCTGGTCGGCGTCGGGCTGCCGCTCGTCGCCGTCGGCGTGGGCGCGGGGCTGGTCGCCGGCGTGCTCGGCCACTACTTCGGCCGGGACCTGAGAGCCGGAGTGACGAAGAGCGTTTAGGCGACCCGGTAGCCGTCGGCCTCGCGCTCGACGAGGCCGCTGTCCTCCAGGTGTTCGAGCGCGCCGTCGACGACGGGCGCGGGGATGTCGGTGTGCTCGCTCACGTCGTCCGGGGTGTCCGCGCCGCCGGCGATGGCGGCGAGCACGTCGGCGTAGAGGCTCTCGTTGGCGTCGTCGTCGATGGCGTCGGCGAGGGCTTCCTGGGTCTCGGCGACGCGGCCCTGCACCCATCGCTGCGCGAGCGAGAGTTCGCGTTCGAGCTGCGTGAGACGGTGGAGCTTGTCGGCGAGGTCGCGGACGCCGTTCCGGTCGTCGCGCTCGCGCTCGACCTCGATGGAGAGGTAGGTGCAGCGGGTCAGGTCGAGGTTGGCGCTCGCGGGGTACGCGCTCTTCACGCCGAAGCCGTACGGCGAGACGTTGACTTCGAGTCGGAGGTTCCGGGCGATGTGGAAGTACTTGCGGCGCTGGTCGTCGACGCGGCTCTCGACGACCCCGGCGTCCTCGAGGCGACGGAGGTGGTCGATGACGGCCTTGGGGCTGACGCCGATGTACTCGCTGATCTCGGTGACGTAGCAGGGTTTCCGGGCGAGTAACCGGAGGATACGGCGGCGGTTCTCGTTACCGAGCAGGTCGAGCAGCGCCCCGGAGTCCATTCTCGGCGAGGGTTGGCGGTGCGTGCCTAAAAGGGTGTCTGCTCGGCGTTCGGGCCGGCGACGGTGGCGTCGAGCGTCTCGTTGCCGTCGAGTATCGTGGTCGTGTCGAGGGTGATGGTCGAGGCGTTCGGCGCGCTCGCGTTCGCGGGCGGGCCGCGGTCGGCGTCACCCGGTCCACCGTTTCCATTTCCTTGCGCGCCGTCTCCCGGCTGCCCGGTGGTGCGGTTGTCGGGCGGCCCGGTGGTACGGTCATCAGGCGGCCCGGTGGTGCGGTTGTCGCCGAACGAGAGGCCGTTCGACCCTCGCTCGAATCCGGGGACGGTCACGTTCGCGGGGAGCGAGCCGTTGCCGGCTCCGGCGGCTGCCGCACCGCGCTGGAGGGAGCGGTCGAGGTCGGAGAGTCCGGGCGCGTCGACGTTCTCGCGGTCGACGGCGCGTTTCGTGTCGTCGACGGATCGGTTCAGGGCGCGGTAGCGCTCGCCGAGCGCGCTCATGCGCGCCTGGAACGCGACCTTGCCGATGGAGCCGTTCCGGTACGCGGCGACGAGTTCCTGGCGCTGCTCGGCGAGGGCGTCGAGGCGCTCGCCGAGCGTGCCGGCGTGGGATTCGGCGAGCGTCTGCTTGCGCGCGCGGTCGCTCCGCTCGAACGCGGCGGACCACATGCCCTGATCGACGGCGTGGGAGGCGCGCTCCGAGTTCGACTGCATGAACGCGGAGACGGACGCACCGAGCGACGCGTTGCTCGTCCCGTTTGCCTCGCTCGCGTTCCCGGGGTCGGCGGCTGCCGGCGTCGGCTCGACGACCGCCGACTCGACCTGGGCGGTGACGGTCGCCGCGGGCGCGGCGACGCCCACCACGACGAGAACCGTCACGAGGGCGACCCGATTCATGACGGTCGTCCGTACTCCATCCCGTGGTAAAAACCTGGAGATTCGTTCGTTTCGTTCACCGGGCTGCTCGGCGGGCGCTCGTCGTCCAATAGCGTTCAAGCGGCCCGCTCGTCCGGTCTCGGCCTCGGGCGAGACGGCGCGTCGGACCGTGCGATACGGTCTGCGGTGTTTGCTCGACGGCATAAGCGCTTTGGCGAAGGTTTATCCTTGGAGATGTGTGACATTCACACGCATGTTCGAGGCGTACTCCAGCGGCTACTACCTCGGACGGCTCTACGTCGAACCGACCGACGACGACCGAGCCGTGATGCAGGCTGACCAGCACGAGCACGTCAACCGCCAGCTCTACGCCGACGGCGAGGGCGTAGAGCGGCTCGACTGGCCGCTGGTGATGAAACTCGACACCGGGCACTTCACCGTCCATCCCGACGACGGCGTGCCCGAGGACACCCTCGCGGTCCCGCGCGATCTCCTCGACGACTCGCGGGTGCGCAACCCGCCGACGCTCCACCAGGTGCTGCTCGCCAAGGCGGACCACGCCGCCCGCCTCCTCAAGATCACGGGCGCGAGCCCGTCGTAGCGGAAGCTACAAGCGGCTCCGCGCGCGGCTTTCTCGTGATGCTCGACGAGCTGCTCGGCCGCGCCGACCTCAAGGAGCGCGTCGCGGACCTCGAGGACGAGAACCGGCGACTGCGCGAGCAACTCGACGCCGAACGGGACCGCCGCGCGGACGCCCAGACCGCGCGCCAGGACGCCGAGGAGCGCGTCAACCGCCTCCAGGACCGCATTACCGAACTCGAGGACCGCGTGGAGCGCGCGGAGGGCGACGAGCCGAGCCTCGACTACCGCGGCACCGCCACCCTCCGCGGCGACCGCCTCGACGCCGTCCTCGACCGACTCGACGGCGTGGACGCCGCCCCCGAGGGCGCGCTCACGGCGATGGTCGTCGACGACCTCCCCGACGCCGTCCGCGACGCGTTCGGCGACCGCGCGCCGCTCGTCGCGCGCACCGCGCCCTGCGTCGCCGTCACCGACGACGCCGGCGTCGTGAGCGCCGCGCTCGCCCCGCCGCTTCCACCCGAGCCGTTCGCGGAGTGGCGCGACGGCTTCGCCCTCGACCGCGCGTGGTTCCAGCCGGCGAGACGTTACGCGCTCGCCGTCGTCCGCGCCGACGTGTTCGCGCTCGGCGAGTTCGACGGCCGCGAGCGCACCTCGTTCCGCGGCTTCGAGAGCGACGTGAAAGGCGACCACTCCAAGGGCGGCTTCTCGCAGGGCCGGTTCGAGCGCCGCCGCGACGACCAGATCGACGCTCACCTCGACCGGTGCCGCGACGCGCTCGGGGAACGGGACGCCGAAACGCTGTACGTCGTCGGCGAGAAGAGCCTGCTCCACGAGTTCCACGAGATCGCGGACCGAACGACGGCCGTGGACGCCACCGGCAACCCCGAGGACGCCCTGGAGAAGGCGGTCCGGGAGTTCTGGACCACCCGGTTGTACTTGGTCTGATCGGGGAGTTTTCGAATCCGTAAATCTGACGGGAGCCGAGTAGGCGGGTGCCGGTCGATGCCGCCGCGAACTACCCACCCTGGTTCGCACTAGCTGCAACAGTTAAACGCGGGCCGGACATGCAGTCGGGTATGCGAGTGGCGATTCTGGCCCACGAGAAGTTTCCCGACCGGGCGAAGACGGCGGTTGGCATCCTCCGCTACGGCGATTACGACGTGGCGGCGGTGCTCGACCGCGAGCAGGCGGGGCGGCGCGTCTCGGAGTTCCTGCGGGACGTGCAGGACGCGCCGATAGTCGAGGGGATGGCGGACGTGGAGGAGCCGGTGGAGGCGCTGCTCATCGGCATCGCGCCCATCGGCGGCGGGTTCGAGGAGTCGTGGCGACCGGACGTACGGTACGCGCTGAAGAGCGGGTGTGACGTGTTCTCGGGGCTGCATTACTTCCTGAACGAGGACGAGGAGTTCCGGGCGCTCGCGGCGTCGAACGACTGCGAACTCGTGGACGTGCGGCAGCCGCCCGAGGATCTGACGGTGAGCGAGGGGGTCGCGGCGGACGTGGACGCAGAGGTGGTGCTGACGGTGGGCACGGACTGCTCGGTGGGGAAGATGACGGCGACGATGGAACTCGTGGAGGCGGCGAAAGCGCGGGGCGTGGACGCGAAGTTCGTGCCGACGGGTCAGACCGGCATCATGATCGCGGGCTGGGGTTTGCCCATCGACCGCGTGATCAGCGACTTCACGGCGGGCGCGGTCGAGGAGATGATCCTGCGGTTCGGCGACCGCCACGACTACCTGTTCGTGGAGGGGCAGGGCTCCATCGTCCACCCGGCGTACTCCGCCGTGACCTGCGGCATCCTCCACGGTGCGATGCCGGACCGCCTGGTTCTCTGCCACGAGGCGGGCCGCCAGGCGGTCCACGGCTACGAATCCTTTGCGCTCCCGCCGCTTCCGGCGTACGTGTCGCTCTACGAGGACCTCGCGCGGCCCGTCCACGAGGCCGAGGTGGTGGCGGGCGCGCTCAACACGTCCCATCTCGACGACGACGTGGCGCGGGAGGCGGTCGCCGAGTACGCCGACGGCATCGACGCGCCCGCGACCGACCCGGTGCGCCACGGGGTCGACGACGTACTGGAGGCGGTACTGTGAACACCGAGTTCGAGCGCGTCGAACTCCCGCTGGAGCGCGCGTTCACCATCGCACGCGGCACGCAGAAGACTGCGCAGAATGTCGTCGTGCGTGTCGCAGACGACGGCGGCACCGTCGGCGTCGGCGCGGCCGCGCCGTCCGGCCACTACGGCGAGACGGCCGGCACCGTCGAGGCCGTCCTCCCGGACCTGCTCGCGGTCGTGGAGCGCGTGGACGACCCGCACAACCTCGCACGCGTCGAGGCGGAGATGGAGCGCGTCGTCCACCGGAACCCCGCGGCCAGATGCGCCGTCAGCATCGCGCTCCACGACCTCGCGGCGAAGCGCGTCGGCCTCCCGCTCTACCGCTACTGGGGACTCGACCCCACGGCGTCCGTCACGTCCTCCTTTACCATCGGCATCGACGACCCCGAGACCATGCGCGAGAAGACCGAAGAAGCGGTAGCAGCCGGCTACTCCACGCTCAAGATCAAAGTCGGCACCGGCGACGACGCGGCAGCCCTCGAAGCCGTGCGCGACGCCGCGCCGGACGCCACCGTCCGCGTGGACGCGAACGAGGCGTGGTCGCCGCGCGAGGCCGTCCGCGAGATAGAGCGACTCGCCGACTACGACCTGGAGTTCGTCGAGCAGCCGGTGCCCGCCGAGAACCCCGACGGGATGCGGTTCGTGCGCGAGCACTCGCCGCTCCCCATCGCCGCCGACGAGAGCTGCATCACGCTCGCGGACGTGCCCGAAGTCGCGGAGATCGCGGACATCGCCAACCTCAAGCTGATGAAATGCGGCGGCCTCCGCGAGGCCCAGCGCATGATCCACGCTGCCCGCGCCCACGGCCTCAAGGTCATGCTCGGCTGCATGGTGGAGACGAACGCCGCCATCGCCGCCGCCTGCCACCTCGCGCCGCTCCTCGACTACGCCGACCTCGACGGGTCGCTCCTGTTATCCGAGGACCCCTACGACGGCGTACCGATGCCCGAAGGGAGGATCGACCTCGAAGCCGTGGACCGGCCGGGGACCGGTGCGCTGCAGGGGTAGGAGCCGCCGCTCCAACGTCGCCACTCTTCTGCGAAACTTCAAGTACGAGAACGGGACGAAACCGGCGTGTGCTGTGAGAACAGCCGCGGTTCGGACGAGGCTGGAGCCCGGCGCGACGGACCGCGGTGACGTAGCGCCGGCTGTTCGCCAACTCGATCCGGCTACCGACCGGTGAAGTGCGGGTGGTCGCTGACGTGGGCGGGCAGGTAGCGCGGCCGCCGCGGGAGGTCGTCCACGTCCTCGTCGACCGTCGCCAGGAGCTCCTCGAACGTCATGTCGGTCTCGTCACCGGAGGCGCGCTGGTTCACGCCGAACTCGCCGCTCTCGACCTCGCGGTCGCCGACGACGACGTAGTACGGCACCCAGTCCGTCTCCGCCTTGGCGATGCGCTTCCCGACGGACTCGTTGCGTTCGTCCACGTCCGCGCGAACGTCCGCGTCGGCGAGCTCCGCCGCGAGATCGTCGCAGAACTCGACGTGCTCGTCGCCGACGGGGATGAACCGCACCTGCGTCGGCGACAGCCACGTCGGGAGTCGCGGCGTCTCCTGCTTCGCCGTGCTCTCCAGCAGGCCCGCCACGACGCGCTCGATGCCGCCGGACGGCGAGTAGTGGAGGATCGGCGGGTTGTGGATAGCCTCGCCGTCCGAGTACTCGATGTCGAAGCGCTCCGCGCTCTCGACGTCGATCTGCACCGTGGGGTTCTCGATGGGGCGGCCGAGACCGTCGATGACGGCGAAGTCGATCTTCGCCGACCAGTAGTGGTGGCGCTCCGGGAGCACCTCGACGAGCACCGGCTGGCCGACCCGCTCCACCACGCCCGCCATCCACTCGCGGTTCTCCTCGTAGAACTCGCGGGTGACGCGGAACGCCGCCTCGTAGTTCATGTCGAGATCCTCGCCGGTCCGCATCGACACGTCCGCCTGGCGCTCGAACTCCTCCCGGGCCTGCGCCATGTCCTTCGTCGCGGTGTGCATGTCCGGCATCGTGAACGAGCGGAGGCGCTTGAGACCGACGACCTCGCCCTTCTGCTCGCGCCGGAAGGAGTAGGTAGACATCTCGTAGATGCGGAGCGGGAGGTCGTTCACGGAGATGTGCATGTCCCGCATGATGGAGAACTGGCCGAAGCAGGCCGCAAAGCGCAGCATCATGCGGCGGTCGCCGGAGTCGAACCGGTACTGGCGCTCGCCGAACTTGCCGGCGTGCTCGTCGATGGCGCGCGCCCCGAGGTCGTACATGATCGGCGTCTCGACCGGCATCCCGCCGTAGTCGATGACGAGGTCGGTGACGTACTCCATCAGGGCGTCGCGCACCAGCTTGCCGCGCGGATACCACCGGAGGTTGCCCACGTCGGAGAGTTCGTCGTAGCCCACCATCTCCTTGTCCTGCATGAGTTCGACGTGCGGTGGCTCCTCGCCCTCGTTACGGACGACGCCCTCCACCTCGTCCTCGATCAGCGCCTGGAGGTCCTCGGAGAACTCGCCCTTGTCGGTCACGGGGTCGTGCTCGGTGCCGTCGGTGTCGAGCACCAGCCAGTCGCTCGGCTCGCGCTCCTCGGTCTCCTCGGCCTCCGTCTCCTCGTCGCGGTGCGCGGCGACGTGCCGCGAGAGTTCGGAGAGCGGGTGGCCCTTGCACCGCACCTCGAACGCCTTGTACCAGCCGAACGGTGCGCGCAGGGTCTCGAACTCGTCGAGTTCGGCTTCGAGGTTCCGCATGACGGTCGTCGCGGCGTCCGGGTTGGCGAGGTCCTCGGAGAGGTGCGCGTACGGGTAGAGCACCACACGGTCGGTGTTGAGCTGGTCGGTGACGTCGCGGAGTTCCGTGGCGGCGTTCGCCACCACGCCGTCTAAGTCCGCCTCGTCCCCCGACTCCACGGAGATGAACACCGTCACGCAGTCCTCCATCCGGCCGTCGAGAGCGACGCCCTCCGTCTCCGCGAGGTCGTCGTTGACCTTCTGGGTCGTCTCGAACTCCAGATGGTCGGAGTGGATGAACAGCAGTCGCATAGGAGAAGGAACCGGAGCGGCGGTAAAAAGGGTGCCGAACCCGCCGTGTGGACCGAGTCGGTCAGTCCGGGCAGTTCGTGGACCGGAAGATGGAGAGCCGGCCGCCGGGATGGAGTTCGAGCAGCACTGCGATGGTGGGGGCGCCGGACGCCGCTTCGGCGAGGTCGAGGTCGTGCCACTCGCCGTCGCGCAGTCGAGCGCGGAGAACGAGCGACCCGCGGAAGTCGGACACGTCGTCGGTGAGCGACGTGGAGCCGTCGCCCTCGTACTGCGAGTCGTGGGTGACCTTCACCATCGTCTCGTAGACGATGCGGTTGCCGTCCACGAGTTCCACGTCGACGTACCAGCTGCGGTCGTCGAGGTTGATGGCGACGAACTCGCAGATCTCGACCTCGCCGGGGTCGGAGTGGCCGGTGTTACAGCCGGCGAGACCGACCGACGCGGCTGCGACGGCGCGGAGGACGCCGCGTCTGGCGCGGGGCACGCTCGGATCTCGCCCGGCTCCGTAATAAATCCGCGTCCACAGCCACCTTTTTATTTTCATTCCCCCAGGAACCGGTATGAACAGCGTCGTCGTCACCTGTCTCGACTCCGTCCGGAAGGACTACTTCGACGAGCACGCCGAGCGCGTCCAGGCCCTCTCCGATAGCTCCGTCGACCAGTGCCCCGCGGCGAGCACGTGGTCGCTCCCGAGCCACGCCTCGATGCGGACCGGCCAGCTACCCTCCACCCACGGCCGGCCCGTCCCCGGCGTCCTCGACGACGGCGCGTCGGCCATCGTCCGTGCCAGCCGTCGAGCCGTCCGCGAGTGTTCGGAGCCCGTCTTCCTGTTCACGAACTTCATGGACGTCCACCTGCCACACCGGAACCTGCTCGCCTACGACGCCGACGTTCCCTACCGGTGGTCCTCGGAGGACCTCGACCGCCACGAGATGAACAAGGCGGAGCGGACGCGATGAACGCCCACCGAGAGGACGTGGAGCGCTTCCGGGCGCTGTACACCGCGGGCGTCAGGTACCTCGACAGGGTCGTCGCCGAGTTCGTCGCTGACGTGCGGGCGGCGACCGAGGAGCGACTCGCGGACCTCGGCTACCTCTGAATCAGTCGTCGCGGCCGGGATTGCCGCCTCGGTCGGTCTCGCGCAGGACGAACGGCCCGATGGCGAGCGTGTACTTCGCCACGGTGGCGATGCGGAGGATGTACGCGAGCAGGAGGAGGAACGGGACGAGCGCGACCGTCGCCACTGCGCTCACCGCCCACACGACGTTGTCGACGCCGAGCGTCGCACCCGGCAGCGTCCCCGCGTCGAGGTAGAGCAGGCCGCCCGCGGTCACCAGCAGCGCCGGCACCGCCGCGTAGAGGATGGCGCGCGAGAGGTCGACGAGCGCCCACTGGAAGTAGAGCGTCTTCACGTGCTCGCGCGCCGGACCGAACAGCGAGAGGACGCGCTCGAGGTCGTCGAACGCCGCCCGCTGGTCGTCGGCGAGCGCGTCGCCCCGCTCGGCGGCGAGCCGCTTCGTCTCGTAGAGTGACCACGAGTAGTCGAAGTCGATGGCGGCCGACACCACCGCGTACGTCCCGAACTGCGCGTCGTCGAGCCGGCGGCCCACGACGCGTGCGTTCCGCCGCACGTGCTCGGCGAGCGTCGACACTGCAGCCGACCAGTCGTCGCCGTCACCGACGGTCGCGTCGAGCGCGTCAGCGCGTTGCCTGGCCACGTCCACGAGCGCGCCCAGGAACGCCGACGGCTGCGCCGGGCTCGTCGGCGCGTCGACCGCGTCCGCCACCGCCTCGCGGAAGTCGAGCGTGCCCTCCATCCGGCTCCGCTGGTCGCCCGCCGGCCCGAGTTCCTGGGAGAGTACCAGCTGGTTGATGGTGAGCACGAGCGTGGAGCCCGTGACGATGCCGGTGACGAGCGCCTGGAACAGCGTCTCCACGGGGTCGCTCCGCCGCATCGTCTCGCGCAGCGGCGACGGGTCGAGCGCGCCCAGCGCCACCAGGGCGAGGAACACGACCCCTGACATCGCTGCCGTGACCACCCGGCGGTCCACGTCGAGCAGCACCCACAGCCACAGCCTGCTCCCCGCCACCCGGCTGCGCATCGTGTCCGCCGGGGCGTCCGACCCACCGCTCATGCGGGAAGTACAGCCGCCGCACACAAAACAGTCGGTGGCCGTCCGTCAGGAGGACGGCGGCCTCGCTCAGCTCTCGTCGTCCTGGAGTTCCGCGAGTTCCTCCTCGACCTCCTCGTCGCTCACGTCGGCCTCCTCGACGGCCTCCGACGCCTCCGACGCCTCGCCCTTCCCGAGTTCGCCCTTCAGCGTGTCGAGTTCGGTCTCGACCTCGCGGTTCGACCGCG
>CAZYYH010000025.1:0-16356 GCA_964651725.1 uncultured Halobacteriales archaeon
TGCTCCACGGCGGCGCGGACCAGTCGGTGCCGACGACGCTCCCGCGCACGTACGTTCGCGGCCTCGCCAACCTCGGACTGGACGTGGACGGCCAGGTCGGCGACCGCCACTCCACGCCCGACCCCGACGCGGTGGACGTGGCGTACCTCGAAGTTCCGGGCGCGGGCCACTGGTGGGACAAGGGTATCGGCCGCCGCAACGACGGCGTCAACCACCCTGACATGTTCCGGTTCCTCACCGCGACCGAGCGCGACCCGTACCCGGAGCGGCTCACGTTCTACACCACGAACCTCGCCGTCGAGCACGAGAAGCAGTGGGTGAGCGTCCGCCGCCAGCACGAGGTCCACGCGCCGACGGTCGTCGAGGCCGAGGTGACGGCCGACGGCGTCGAACTCGAGACGGAGAACGTCGCGGTGCTCGCACTCGACGGCCGCGTGTTCGACCGCACGTCGGCCGGCTCCCGCCGGGTCGTCGTCGGCGACGACTCGGCGCGGGTGCCCGTCGCGGAGACGATCTACCTCGACCTCACCGACGGCGTGGAAGTGCTGCCCGGTCGCCCGAGCACCGACGGTCGGAAGCGACCCGATCAGTACGGCCCAATGAAGGCGATCCATCACGGCCCGTACCGGCTCGTGTACGGCACCCAGGGGAGCGACCGCGAGACGGCGGTCAACCGCAACCTGGCGAACGTGCGCTCGCAGCGCCTCGTCTCCCGCGCCCGCGCGCCCGCTCCGGTCGTCCCCGACACCGCCGTCGACCGCGCGACCATGGCCGACTACAACCTGGTGCTGTTCGGCCGGCCCGCGTCGAACGCGGTGCTCGCCGACCTCCAGGGCGACCTCCCCATCCGGGTCGGCGACGGCTCCGTCGGCGTCGGCGACCACCGCTACCGAGGCGACCTCGCCGTCGAGTACGTCCACCCGAACCCGCGCGCCCCCGACAACCTCGTGCAGGTCTCGACCGGCACCTCGCTGGCGGGCGTCCGGCTCACCCGCGCCCGCGACTGGACGCCGACGCAGACCGCGGCCGCCGACTACGCCGTCTACGACGACACCGTGCGCTACCGGAAGTGGGGCGCGTGTCGCGCCGCCGGCTTCTTCGACGGCGACTGGGAACTCGCTGCCGACCTCGGCGTGCTCCGCGAGACGCGGGGATAGCCGCGCACCCCGCGCCCCCGGCTACGCGCAGTCCGCGACGAGCACCGTGGGGTCGCCCCGTTCGATCGCTACGGACCGGTCGAACCGCCCGACGAGGTCCACCACGCTCTCGACGTGGTCGGTGACCGCCGGAATCGTCACGCGACCGCCCGCGAGCGCGAGGAAGGGGACGACCTGGTCGGCGGCGTAGCGATCGACGGCCGCGGGCGACCGGTGGACGGCGGCGAGGTCGGCCGCGGCGTCCTCGCCGACGGACTCCGCGAGCTTCCCGGGTTCGCCGAGCGCGCTCCCGCCGAGCACGCCGTCGTCGTAGCGCGCGACGACGACTGCGACCGATCCTGTAGAATCCGCGTCGACGTACTCGACGCTGCGCTCGGGTGCTGGAAGGTGGTCGGGGAGGGCGGCCGCCGCGGCGTCGGCCTGGCGCTCCGCGACCGACCGGTCGGCGAGGTCCCGGGTCGCCTTCGAGCGGACGAGCGCCTCTCGGGGGTCGCAGCGCGCGTCCAGTGCGACCGGCTCCAGCGCGGACGGCCGCAGCCGGAGCGTCGCTCGACCGCCGCCCGCAGGGTAGAAGCCGGTGCGGTCGAGGTCGGTGTCGGCTACCAGGCCGAACCGCGACGCGACCGATAGCTTCACGCGCTGCTGGTACGCGAACGGCGGCGACCACCGGACGTCGGTGCCGCCGGTCGCGCGGACCGTCGCAGGCTCGTCGAGGACGGCCGCGACCGGGAGGACGGCGTCGAAGACGAGCGGCACGCTCCCGGCGGTGCCCACGTCGACGGACACGTCGCCGCCCACGGGGCGGCCGGGGTGGAACCGGAACTCCTCGGAGCCGCGCTCCGCGCCGTCCACGTCGGCGTCGCAGAGGGCCGCGACGGCCTCCACTGCGGCCAGGTGCTGGGCGCGCAGTCCGGGGTTCGACCGGTCGCCGCGCACGCCTGCCATCCAGAACGAGGTGCCGGTCACCGCGGCGAGCGCGACCGCGGTGCGGACGAGCTGGCCGCCACCCTGCGACCCGTCGAGCGCGAGCATCGCCGCGTGCTTCGGCCGACGCCGGCAAAACGCTGGCGACCGGGCGGGATTGTCGTCGCACACAGTGTTCTACCAACCATAATTATCTGCGCATTTATTAGCTAAAAACATCATGTCCGTATTTGTGTAATTAGCTGCGATGAGTGGAAAACCCCTCGAATCGAAGCTCGCATCGAACCCCAGGATCGTCGGCACCCTGTTCACGCTCGGACTCCTCCTGGTGCAGGCCGGAAGCGTCGTCGCGAACGGGACGGGCGGCGGCAACGGCCCCTAACCTCGGAAGTCGGCGGCCGAAACATCAGTGCTGAAAACGAAGCCCTCCTTCGTTCTCACCGGCATCGGTTCGCGGTCGAGGAACTCGTCGAGTTCCGTCTCCGACAGCTCGAACGAGTCCACCGTTCCCATGTTGAGAAACCGCGTCGTGTTGTCGGCGACGTTCGGCGTCACGAACCCCCCGACACCCTCCGATGGGAACACCCAGATCGACAGCTCGAACCGGTCGTCGACCGGCTCTACGGACAGCGTCACCGGGAACGGACTCGCCGTCTGCACCAGCGACACGTCCCCGTCACCGACGACGACGTACTGGCTCCCCAGCAGGCTCTCGTCGCGCGCCACCGAGAGCGCCGCCGACAGCGGGAACCCGCGGTTCAGCAGCCGGGCGAGCGCCCGGCCGACGCGCGTCGCGCCCTCGTTCCCGACCGGGCGGAGCGTCACCACGCCGCCGAGCGCGCCGCGCTCGACGAGCGCCGCACCCTGCTCGTACGAGCTACATGCGTTCAGCAGGAACGCGTCCACGCCCACCGAGTCGAGATCGTGGGCGTCCAGCACGCCGTCCGCGCACTGCAGCCCGCGGTCGTCCACGTGGCCGACGTAGTGGAGGAAGTCGCGGTCGGACGCGAACGCCGTCGCGAGTTCGGCGACCGAGAGGTCGCGGGCGAGCGCCACGTCGAACTCCAGCTGGCTTCGGTCGCCGTACAGCGACTCCACCACGCCCTCGCGGCGCATCTCCTCGTCGTTGCACACCACGACGACGCGTATCTCCTCGCGGTCGGTCGGCTCGCGGTGCGCGCGCCGACGGTACGACGACACCGTCGCCTTCGTCGCGCCGAGCGCCACGCCGTCGCCGACCCACGCGTGATCCGTCGTCTCCGACCGCGTCGGCTCCACGAGCGACGCCTCCGGCGTCCCCGCCGAGACAGCGTCGGCCGACCGCTGCGCGTCGCCGTGCCGGAAGAACGACGCCAGCTCCGCGGGCGGCGCGGACACCGACGCCGACGACGGCGCAGTCGGACACCGCACCAGCGCGAGGTCGTCCGCGAGGAAGGGTAGCATCTCGACGTTCGACGCCGACGGCACCACGTCCATCGTGCGTGGCCACTCCGGCATCAGGTCGGCGAGCGTCTCGAACGGCACGTCGAGGTAGCGCTCGACGCGCGCCGCCAGTGTCCGGTCGTAGCAGTCGGCGAAATCGAGGTCCACCCGGCGCTCCACGCGCTCGCGCTCGTGGAGTCGCATGCGGTACAGCCCCTCCGTGCGCGTCACGCAGTCCAGCAGGAACACCTGCTGGAGCACCCGGCCGACCTCGGGTTCGTAGCCGTCGGCCGCGTCCAGCCGACGCACGAACCCGTCGTCCGTCACGAGCCGTGGCTCCGACCCCGGCACCACCGTCGCGCCGAGGTAGTACGCGAGCGGCACCGCCGGATACAGCGCCTCCCACGACGCCGGTAGCTCCAGCCGCACGCCCGACTCCCGGCGCTCGACGCCGTCCGGCACCGAGAACTCGTCGCCGCGCTCCACGAGCGGCGGATGCCCGCGGAGCGTCGGGTACGACCGCTCCGGTGACAGCGTCTTCAGTGCCGATCCGAACTGCGAGACGGCACGCATCGCGTCGCGCACGCCGTCGCCGACCGTGATCGTGTTCGCCGGCCGCTCGTGGAACGACCGCGCGCCCACCAGCACCCGCGTCTCCTCGCCGAACGACACCACGACGGCGTCGCCGTCCGGCTCCACCGACACCGCGCTCTCGACGCGCAGGTACAGCTTCACCGGCATCCCCGAGACCTCCAGTGCGTACCGGCCGCGCGGCACCGAAAGCGACTCGCCGTTCGTCGCGTCCGCGACGTGGTCGCCGTCCACCGTCCGCACGAACACGTCCGTCAGCACCGGCACGCGCAGTGCTGCCGTCCGGATCGACACCGCCGCGTCCACCGGGAACGCGAAGCGCGACTCGTCCGCGGGTCGCGGCGTCACCGGCTCCGGCGTGTAGCAGTCGAGGCGGCTCGACTCCACGGGGTCGACTATTCGGATCCCGTCCCGCCCCTCGCACCGTTCGAACGTCGGTCTCATTGCTGTACGGGTCCGCTGCGTGCTTCTACCAGTACAGGAGTCTCCTACGTCTTATAACCAGTGGCTACCGGGCGCGACACTGCTCGGCGGTCGGTCGCGTTCAGAGCCGCACCCACGGAGTGTACGCGTCGTGCTCCCGGACGTGCCAGCGCTGCTCGGGCGCGAACCCGTCCCGCTGTCGCAGCTCGATGCGCGCGTCGAACAGCGACGAGAGCGACGACACCACGTCCGCGTCGTCCGCGACCGGAAGGTGGTAGTGTGCCATCCCGTTCACGCCGGACACGAGGGCCGTCACCGCGCGCAGGAACCGCGTCACCTCGTCGCGGTCGTGGTCGTCGAGAAGCAGCCGGAGCGAGTCGACCGACAGCCTGAACTCCGCCGGGTCGAGGCCGTCGGCCGCCTCGCCGTAGCCGGCGACCGCGTCGCAGATCGCCTCGCGGAACGTCCGGAGGTCCGAATCCACCACGCGGTCCAGGTCGGCGGTCGTGCCCGACGTGGCCGCCGTCGACCGCGCCGCGTTCCGGCGCGCGACCACGCAGACGTCCGGGTCGGTGCGCCGACAGCCGCCCGGCAGCCGGTCGTCGACGCGGTCGAGCGCCACGTCCGCGAGCGCGAGCACGCGCTTGCGCTCCTCGTGCGGCGCGCCGAGCAGCCGCCGCGTCGCCGTGTCCGTCACCGTTCCCGAGACCGCGCCCGTCACCAGCAGGTTACATCCCTCCCGTTTCAGCGCCTGGAGCACCTCCGAGAACCGCGCCGAACCCCCATCCCTACGGGAGCAAATATTTTCTGAATCCACTTGTACAAGTTATCTACGCGCTATGTTATAAAATTCCCGCTCCTGGATATCCGTTACGCTCGCCCATATCAGTGGTAGGGAGTTACTTCCCGGTATCGATGTCGGGTCACGTGGCAACTACTGGGGAACCATCGTATCAGTATCGAGCGAACGACGTGCGGACACCCGTCGGAAGGCGCTCGGAACGCGATCGACGCTGGTCGCGGGGCGATGACGCGTAGATGGCGCGTCCGTGGCGGTCGTCTAAACGGCGAGCCACTCCGTCTCGACGTCGCCGTCACGGACCGTCCAGCGCTGCTCGGCGCGACCGTCCGCCATCCGGACCTCCACGACGGCGTCGAACAGCGGCGCGAGCAGCCGCGCCTCGCGGGCGTCCGCGTGTACCGGCAGGTGGAAGTGGGCGAGCCCCTGCGCCTGGCGGACGCGGCCCGTGAGCACGTGGAGGAACCGGAAGACGACGCTCTCGTCGTACCCCTCCAGAAGCGGCGACAGCGAGTCGACGCAGACCCGGACCTCGCCGGGGTCGGGGTCGTCGCGCGCCAGGTCGTCGATGGCGCGCGAGATCGCGGTGCCCAGCTCCCCCAGTTCGTCGCTCTCGACGCGGCGCACGTGCACGTCCGGTGGCATCGTCGGACCGGGAGCGGTCGCCTGGTCCGCGACCGCGCTCCGCGCAGTCGCGGCGTGATCGATGAGCGTCGCAGGCGGCGTCGGCTCGCCGGGCGCGTGCGGTAGCCGGTCCGTGACGGCGTCCGCGGCGGCGTCCGTGAGCACGAGCAGTCGCTCCCGTCGACCGGCGTCCGCGTCCCCGAGCATCCGCCGACAGACGCGCGCAGTCGCTTCCTCCGGAACGGTCCCGACGACGAGCAGGTTACAGCCCTCCGCCTTCAGATCCGCGAGGGCCTCCGTGAACTCGTCGCCGGAGCACGTCCGTTGACCCTCGTCCCCGCGCATTATGGTTATGGGCATCACAACCACATTAGATAAAGGTTTTCACATTCGTCAGACACGAGACCAGGCCGCCGTCGTCCCGGAATTTCCGCGTCTCGGGCGGCGTCGTCGGCGGCTCGTACCGGAGCCTGACATGACGGCGTCCGGTTCGGCTTATCACGCGTGATAACTGAGGGGGAACAGTTATGTCAGCTGACGGCGCGTTCCGGGGTATGAGGGAGTCGCGACGCACTGCGGCGGTCCCCGCGTGATCTGGCCGGAGTTCCTCCTCGTGCTCGCAGCGGCGATGCTCGCCGTCGTCGCCGTCCCCGTCGCGTACGTCGTCTGGGCGCGCATCGTCGGGCTCGACCCCCACCTCGCGCGCCGGTGGACCGAGCTACCGCGCCACGTGACCGCGCCCACGGGCCTCGTGATCGGCGCAGGGCTCGGTGCCGGGGCCGCGCTCGCGCCGAACGTCGAGACCGGCGTCGCGGGCGTCGTGCTCGTAGCGTCGTCGACGTTCGCCGGCCTGCTCGGCTACGAGTTCTACGCCGACCGGGTCGTTTAGGCGTACGCCTCGAACTCGCGGCCGAACGCGGCGAAGTACGCGACGCCGACGAGGCCGACGGCGGCCGCGACCTGGAACGCGAGCGTCGGCGAGACGGCGTCCCAGAGCACGCCGCCGAGCGCCGCGCTCGGGATGACGACGAGGTTGCGGACGAGGTAGTAGGTGCCGGTGACGCGGCCACCCGCGTCGGCCTCCGCCGGCCCGACGATGAGCGCCTTGTGCGCGGGCAGCCCCGCGAACCGGAGCCCCGAGAGCGCGAACACGAGCGCGTACCACCACTGGTCGGCGGGCGCGGAGACGAGCACGACGGGGAACGCGGCGTACATGAGGAAGCCGAGGCCGACGACGGGCTTGAGGCCGACGCGCCGCGCCGCCTTCGCCGCCGGCACCATCACCAGGAGCGCCACCACCATCTCGACGCTGAGGAGCACGCCGAAGTACGCGTCCGGCCGGAGCGACACGCCGAACGCCGAGAACCCGGTCTCCGTGAGCTGCGTGACGACCAGCACGAACAGACCGTACACCATGCCGTTGGCGAACCGGACGAGCGTGTCCGCGACCAGCAGTGGTCGGAGGGTGTCGGGGAGGCCGCGGAGGTCGTCCACGACGCCCGCGACCCCCTCGAAGGACTTGCCGAAGCTGTCCTCCCCGGCGTCGTAGAGGACGTGCTGGGTGACGGTGCCGAGCGCGCCGAACGCGACCGCGACCGCGAGCACCGACTGGAACCCCGACACGAACCCCGCCGTGGACGAGAGCAGCACCGCCGCGAGCGCCGGGCCGACGAGGAAGCCGACCCGGCGCAGCGTCTCCGTCGACGCGAAGCCGGTGGCGAGGCGGTCGGCGGACACGCTCTGCTTCACGATGGCGAACGTCGCGCCCAGCCCGAACGACTTCCACGTCTGCGCGAGCGGCAGCCCCACGAACACCCACACCCACGGCTCCAGCACCAGCGACCCGACCGCTATCGTGCCGAGAAGCGGCGCGACCAGCCACACCGCGAACCCGACCGTGGACAGCAGGCCGAACGCGGTGAGCGCGGTGCGGGAGCCGAGCCTGTCGGAGACCACGCCGCCGGGGTACGGGTACACCGCCGACACCAGGTTCCCGAAGCTGCCGAACACGCCCGCGACAGCCACGCTACCGCCGAGCGCCACCACGAACTCCGCCATGTACCGGCTCGTCATCTGGAACGCCAGGCTGAACGCGAACATCGCCAGTGACAGCACCAGAACGTCCGAGTCCAGCGCGAAGAACTGGCGGACGGGACTCCGCTCGGTCTCGGCCATGCGCGAGGAGAGCCGTCATCCGGCCTTAAATCCCCGTCTCCGCGCCGGAGATATCGAAGCGCGCGCCGCCCGACTCGCTCGCCGTCACCGAGAGGTCCCAGCCGTGCGCCGACGCCACCTCCTCCACGATGGACAGACCGAACCCCGTGCCGTCGTCCGCCGTCGTGTAGCCGTGCTCGAACACCACGTCGCCGTCCTCCGGGACGCCCGGGCCGTCGTCCGCGACGTAGAAGCCGTCCTCGGTCACGCCGATCTCCACGCGCACCTCCGGCCCGACGTGCTCCACCGCGTTCCGGAACAGGTTCTCGAACAGCCCTACCAGCCGCGACTCGTCCGCCGCGACCGTGCCGTCCGACGCCACCCGGAGCGTCGCGTCCGCCGTCGCCACCGTTCCCCACGCCCGGTGGGCGACGTCGCCGACCCGGACCCGCTCCGTCTCGTCCACCACCTCGCCCTCGCGCGCGAGCGTCAGCAGGTCGTCGATGAGCCGCTCCATCCGCCGGAGCGCGCTCTCCACGCGGTCCAGCGCGTCCTCGTCCACACCCCGCCGCGCGCCGTCGAGCGCCGTCAGCGCCACCGTCAGCGGGTTCCGGAGGTCGTGGGAGACCACGCTGGCGAACTCCGCCAGCCGGTCGTTCTGGCGTTCGAGTTCGCGCTTCGCCTCCACGCGCTCCGTGATGTCGCGCGACGACGCCAGCACCGCGGGTTCGCCCTCGTACGTGATCTCGCGGGCGCTCACCTCGTAGTGGCGCAGTCCCTCGGCGGTCTCGATCCGCGCCTCGACCGTGCCCGTGCGCTCGCTCCCGTCGAGCGCGGCCACCACGTCGTCGCGGTCCTCCGGATGGACCACGTCGAGCACCGGCGTCCCCAGAAGTTCCTCGCGGCTCGCCCCGAAGTTGTCCGCCGTGGTCCGGTTCACGAACACGAACTCGCCGTCGCGCACGATGGCCATCGGGTCGCGGCTCTCCTCCACCACCGTCCGGTACTGCTCCTCGCTCGTCGCCAGCGCCGCGCGCGCCGCCAGGCTCTCCGCCGTCCGCGCCGCGTGGCTCGCCAGGAGTTCCGCGAGTTCGCGGTCGCGGCCGTCGAACGCGTCCGTCTCGGTCGACATCGCCTGGAACACGCCGACGTCGCCGAACGGCACCGTCAGCAGCGCGCGATACCCCTCGTTGACGTCGCGGGCGTCCCCGTCCGTCGCCGCGTCCGCGACGACCCGCGACTGGCGCGACTCGTACACGCTGCCCGCGACGCCCTCGCCGACCGGCACCGGATCGTCGACGACCTGCGGTCGGATGTCCTCCGAGACCGCCTCCGGCCGCAGCAGGCCGTCCTCCGCCACCGCGACGATGCAGGCGTCGAACGCCAGCACCGTCTCCGCGGTCTCCACCACCAGCTCGAACACCTCGCGCCGCGACTCACAGTCCTCCATCGCGGTCGCCACCTCGTGGAGCTTCTTTATCTTCCGGCGCTCCTCGCGGAGCCGCGCCTTCGCGTGCTCGCGCTCCGAGACGTCCCGTACCACGCCGATGGTTCCCCGGAACTCGTCGTCGTACGGCAAAAGCGACACCGTCACCTCCGCCGGGAATCGGTCGCCGCTCGCGTGCTCGACGTCCGTCTCGAACACCTCGACCTCCGGGCCGTACTCCGACAGCAGGCTGCGTATCCGCTCCGTGCCGCGCTCCACCGCCTCGTCGCTCATGAACTCCGAGACGTGCTTCCCGACGATCTCGTCGCGCGTGTACCCCGTCAGGAGCGTCAGCACCTCGTTCGTCGCCGTGACGACGCCGTCCGCGTCCAGCATGTACGCGCCGTCGTTCATCGTCTCCACGAGGCGCTCGTACCGGCTGAGCTCGTCCTCGCGCGACTCGAGTTCGTCGCGCATCAGCCGGTTGCGCTCCGCGCGCGTCGCCGCCTGCTGGCGCGCCCGCACCCGCTCCACCGCGTTCTCCACGCGCTTCGCCAGCACCTCGTACTGCTCGCTGCCGCCGCGCTTCTGCACGTAGTCCGTGACGCCCGCCGAGATGGCATCGCTCGCTATCTCCTCGCTCCCTTGCGCCGTGTACAGCACGAACGGGAGGTCCGGGTACTCCTCGCGCACCGCGTCGAGCAGGTCGAGGCCGTCCATCCCCGCCATGTCGTAGTCGCTCACGACGCAGTCCACGTCCGCGGTCGCGAGGAGCGCGAGCGCGTCCTCGCCACCGTGCTCGGTCAGCACCGTGAACGAGTCGCGCTCGCGCTCCAGCATCTCCGCCACGAGGGCGGCGACGTCCGGATCGTCGTCGACGTGGAGGACGGTTATCTCGTCGGGCATCTACTCGGTTGCACGTCTCGGCCACCCGTCTTAAATCTTAGAGCCGATTCACCGCGTCGAGAAACCCGTCCGCGTACGCCGCCGCCACCACCTCGTCGGCCGCCTCGCGCGCCGAAACGTGCGCGTTCGCCACCGCGAACGACCGCCCCGCCACCTCGAACATCGACACGTCGTTCGGCGAGTCCCCAACCGCGACGAAGTCGGCGGGGTCGTGACCGACCTGTGCCGCCACCCACGACAGCGCCGCGCCCTTGCTCATCGACGGGTCCTTGACGTGGTACGCGAACCCGGTGTCCACCACCTCCAGGCCGTGTTCCGCCGCCACCGACCGGAGCAGGTCGCCGTCGGCGTCCAGGCTCACCGCCACCTCCGTCTCCCGCCACCGGTTCGCCAGGTCCACCTCCCCGAACCCGACCTCGCCGCCGCGCTCCTCGAACTCGCGGACCACGGCGTCGGCAGCTTCGCGGTCGCCGAGATAGTGGAGCGCGTCGCCCGCCACCGCTACCCCGCCGTTCTCCGCCACGACGTTCGGCGGTATCCCGGTGAACTCGCACAGTGCCACCGGGTACGGCAGGGCCTTCCCCGTCGCGATGACGACCGGTGCGCCCCACTCTTTGAGTACGGGGAGTACCCGGTGGTCCACTGCGCGGTCCGTCCCCGTGAGCGTCCCGTCGATGTCCACGGCCAGCGGCGGCGTCATTCGTCCGAATCTCCGTCGCTGGCGTATAAAAAGCGACGGCTCCGTCGGTGCCTTCGGACGACGGCGAGTTCGGTGCTGATCGGTACGTGCGGGGATTCGTTCGACGGTCGAACGCGAGCCTGCAGCGCCCGGAACGTCTGCACCTGTACCCTCGACTGCGGAAGCCCCGAGCGCAATGCGTGGACGCATCGAAGTCGAATCTACCCGGCGTGTGGCAGGAGAGCCGCGCTCTCGTAGAGGATACACCGCGGCCGGTTACTGTCGATGTCCTGCTAGTTCAGCTCGTCTCATCGTCGGCAGATGTCGGTTCGAGGTCGTGGCGCTCGGTCCAGACACCGAGATACCAGAAGACCGGTGCGAGCTCTCTCGCCTTCTCCGTGGCGTCGTACTCGACGCGAGGAGGGATCTCGTTGTACGCCTTCCGCGTCAGCAACCCGACGTCCGTGAGTTCTTCCAGTCGATTCGAGAGCGTGTTCGGTGCGATATCGACCGCCTCCTCCAGATCGCCGAAACGCAACGGCTCGTCACCGGTTGCGAACTGGTGAAGGATCACGATAGTGTGTTTCTTCCCCAGCAGGTTGAGGAGCGCGGACATCGTTCGGTTGTCCTCCGTCGCTCGCTCGGAGCCGGGCGGCCTCGCCGTCTCGTTGGAGAGAATCGTCTCGATGAACTCCTCGGCATGCGGTGGTTCAACCATAGCCCGACTACACCATCTGAAGTCATATAGCTTGTTTCTTCGAAGGTCGTAAGTAGCTACGTATCGGGTGAGTTGTTCCATAGATTCGAACTCGACAGTATATTACTACAGATGTTGTATCGATTGGCATGGCAGCCACGAACGCCACGACCGGATCCGAATCGAGCAGCTCCGTCGTAACGTACCGACTGGTGAAGTACGGTCTGTACGCCGTGATCGCCGCGAGCCTGGCGAACGTACTCGTCCTGTTCGGCGGGCTCGCGACGGTCGAACTTCCGTCCGAATTCGTGGGTGGACCGTTCGGACCGCTCGCGGCTGGACCAGTCGTCGTCAATTCGGCCGTCGCTGCCGTCGGGGCGACCCTCGTGTACGGAGTGGTCGCCCGATACTCGGAGCGACCGAACCGGACGTTCACCGTCATCGCGGGAGCGGTGTTGGTGCTCTCCTTTGCAATGTTCCTCGCGCCCGACCTGTCCGGTGCTCCACCGAGGATCTTCGCTATCCTCGCGGTGATGCACGTGACCGCGGCGGTCACCATCGTCGGCGTCCTGACCCGTGCAGTGAGTCCGAAGGAGGCGACTCGATGACGGCATCGGTTCGATCCGGTGGACGGTCGCGGGTGACGCGGCCCCACGTCGTGGCAGTGTGCGGGAGTCGACGACGGGGAAGTCACACCCGAAGGGCGCTCCAGGAGGCACTGTCCGGCGCTGAAGCTGCCGGCGGCACGACCGAGCTGCTCGACCTGGCCGAGATCGACCTCCCGCCGCTCGATCCCGACGTCGAAGACGCCGGCGACGGCGACACGGTGAGACGAACGGTCCGTGACGCCGATGCGGTCATCCTCGGCACGCCCATGTATCACGGGTCGTACTCGGGCGTGTTGAAGAACGCACTCGATTACTGCGGAGCCGACGAGTTCGAAAACGCGACCGTCGGACTCCTCGCCGTCTCGGGCGGACCGTTTCCGACGTCGGCGCTCGATCACCTCCGCGTCGTCTGTCGCTCGCTACACGCCTGGGTCCTTCCCCAACAGGTGGCAGTGCCCCGGGCGCGGACCGCATTCGACGACGACGGCGTCACGGACGAGGCCATCCGGAAGCGCGTTCGGACGCTCGGTACACGCGCCGTCGAGTACGCCGCAATCGAACCGGAAGAAGTCGGGGCTGTCCAGCTTCAGGAGGCGTGAGCAGTCCAATGACGTTACTCGTCGGCACACAGGACGGGGTCTATCGCTCACGGGACGGCGGTCTCGACGACGTCGAACGGGTGCTCGATTCGGGAGTGACGCTCGGCGTCCGTACGTTCGAGGAGCACGGGACGTTCGCCGCGTCGAAAACGGGCTTGTACCGCTCGGTCGACCACGGGAAGACGTGGGACCGACTTCGTGTCCCTCGGCCCGGGGTGTACGCCGTCGCGGTCGGTCCCGACGCCAGCCGGCTGTACGCGGGCACGCATCCCGCTCACGTGTACGTCTCGGAAGATGATGGGAGGACGTGGACGGAACTAAATGGATTCCGGGAGCTTCCCTCCCGAGATCGATGGCACACTCCCCGTCACCGTGGGGAGTCTCACGTCCGGAGTCTGGACGTCCACCCGGATGCACCGAACCGGATCGTCGCTGGCGTAGAGGTCGGAGGGGTGCACGTCAGCGACGACGGCGGTGAGACGTGGACCGAACGACGTGCGGGCCTGGAGGCCGAACGCGGGGATGATCTCCAGTACGACGTTCACCACGTGCACGTCGTCACCGCCGAAGAGTACGTCGTCTCGTGCGGCGGTGGACTCTATCGAACCGCCGACGCGGGCCGTTCGTGGGCCCGACTCGACGCGGAGTTACCCGGACCGTACTTCCAGGAGGCGTTTTCCTATCGGGGGACGCTGTACGCCGCCGCCCAGACGCTTCCACCGACCCTCCCGATGGGCACCGGGTACGACAAACGGAGCGTGAGCGCGTCGCTGTTCGAATCCACGGACGGCGGAGAGACGTTCGAGAGCGTGCCGTATCCGGGTGCGCCGGAGGAGTTCATCTACGCCTGGACGAGAGCCGACGGGCGCGTACTCGCCGGGACGACGGAAGGACGGGTGATCATCCGCGAGAACGATTCATGGACCACGCTCGGGCACGTTCCGGGCTGGATTCGGTCGCTATCGTGTGGATAGATCGATCATCGATTCCGAACGTATGATGCCCGAAGGCCACAGTCGAGAGAACGTGACCGAGTCGAACGCACTAAACGAGGTCCAGAGAAGTGAACGCGAACCCACCGTACCGGATACTGACCGATGAAGAGTTCGAGGGGCAGCTTTCGATGACCACTGCGATCCGCGTAATCGAGCGAGCCATCGAATCGCACGGAGAGGGAGGACTGGATGCGCCGTCTCGATTCAGCATCGATGCGGAGAACGGATCGCTCGTGTTCACCGTCGGAATGGAAACGAACGCGTTCAACGTGATGGGATTTCGAGTGTACGAGACGATCCCCGAATCACCGGACGAGCATCAGCTCGTCGCTACGTACGACAGCGACACGGGAACGTTCGAGGGCGTTATCATAGGCCATCGCGTCGGAGCGGTAAGGACCGGGGCAATCGGCGGCGTAGCGATCGATCGGTTAGCGCGATCGGACGCGAAAACCGTGGGTGTCCTCGGGTCGGGACGGCAAGCGAGGACGCAGCTCGAAGCGGCAGCCACCGTCCGCGACCTCGACGAAGTGAACGTCTACAGCCCGACTACGGACAATCGAGAGCAGTTCGCTGCAGAACTCGGTCCCGGCCTCGGCCTCGACGCGAACGCGGTATCGACAAGCGAGGCTGCCGTTCGCGGAGCGGACGTGCTGATCACGGCGACGTCGAGTCGTGAGCCGGTGTTCGATTCGGACTGGCTGGAACCCGGAGTACACGTCAACTCGGTCGGTCCTAAGTTCGAGACTGCTCACGAACTCGACCCGGCTGTCGCAGCGAACAGCGACGTGATCGTCACCGACTCGTTGGCTCAGGTCGATGACTACGAGCCGGAGTTCTTCCTGGCTAACACCCCCGACCGGTCCCGGATGATCGAACTCGGGGATATCGTCACTGGATCGGTTTCTGGCAGAGATAGCGACGACGAGACGACGCTGTTCTGTTCCGTCGGACTGGCAGGAACGGAGGTCGTACTCGCCCACGAGGCAGTTCGCCGTGTCGGAGCCGACTGAAAAACTGGAGACGCTCCGCGAGTGACAGCGCCCCACTCCGTCTCGATCCGTCGTGACTTCCGACGTGCCGCCGCTCGGTCCCGTCTGTCTTATCCGTCGGTCCACAGTGCCGACGTGATCTGTGTCGTCGGTCGTGTCCGTACGAACGCACTACTTCTGGCCCCTCCATCTGCAGGTGTACGCCGCATAGAACCCATCCCTGTACGAAGCATCGAGGATTTCGAATCCCGTCCGCTCCAGCATCAGCTCCATCAGGAAATCGTACGTACTGAACTCCGCTTTGAAGTGATCGTTGAGTTCCGCCGTACTGAATCGTGTCGGTTCCATCCCGTCGAGCCACGCCTCGATGTTCTCGTGGCTGTCTGCAGGGTCGAACGAGTAGACGAGATCTCGAAATCGGAAGATTCCTCCCGGTTCGAGCGTCTCTCCGATCGTCCGTAGTGCTTCGACTTTCCAGAAATCGGGGAGGTGGTGAAGTGTGTTTTTCGAAAACACGAACGAGGCGGCCTCTCCATCGTGGGTGTAGCGGACGATCCCGTCGTGAACGAACTCGACGTTCCCGACGCCGTCGGCCTCGGCCTTTTCCCGTGCGGCCTCCAGCATCGTCTCCGAGACGTCGACCGCGACGACTCGATCACAGTACTCGGCGACGGCAACCGGGAACGTTCCCGTTCCGGCGCCGAAGTCGACGACCGTATCTTCTGCCGATAGTCCGCGCTTCCGGAGGAGTTCGATTTCATCGGACGGGTCGAATGGAACCTTCTCGTCGTATCGTGCGACTTCGTCGTCTTCCAGGTGTTCCTCACCCGCGTGCTGTTTCTCGTCGATGAACCATTCGGGAGCCATTCTGGATGAGATTCCAGAACGGATCGCTTAGATGTTGTCGTACCCTGGTAATGCCTGACGAACGGAGCACCGAGTGAGGTCCGTTCGAATGATCGCCCAGTCCGTCCACGGTCGCCCTCGCTGATCGAGCAACTGTCTGTGCCGAACACGCGCCCCGCGTTCAGCATAGCGGTACGAACAACGGCAGCTGCTGACAGAACCTCGGCAGTGCGTTTGCGTACGACGCGTACCGGCTGTTTCACGCCAATCGGGACTACGATAAGTCACACGGTCCGCCATCCACGCGGCGAGTCGTTGAGGCGCTCGCAGCCGTCGTCGGTGACGACGACGAGGTCCTCGATGCGAACGCCGTACTCACCCTCCAGGTAGACGCCGGGTTCGACGCTGAACACCATGCCCGGCTCCAGCGGTTCGTCGTTGCCTTCGACGATGTACGGGTCCTCGTGCACGTCGAGGCCGACGCCGTGGCCGGTGCGGTGGACGAACGCGTCGC
>CAZYYH010000026.1:0-15956 GCA_964651725.1 uncultured Halobacteriales archaeon
CGCACTCGAACTCGGCTACCGCCACGTCGACACTGCGCGCAACTACGGCAACGAGCAGGCGGTCGGCGAGGCCATCGCCGCGTCGGACGTGGACCGCGACGACGTGTTCCTCGTGACGAAGGTGCCGGGGCGCGACGCCGGCTACGACGACGCGATGCGGGCGGCGCGCGAGAGCGTCCGGCGGCTCGGCGTCGATCGGGTGGACCTCCTGTTGCTCCACTCGCCGAATCCCATCGTGCCCGTCGAGGAGACGATGCACGCGCTCGCGGCCTGCCGCGAGCAAGGGCTCGCGCGCCACGTCGGCGTCAGCAACTTCTCCACTCGGCAGCTCCGGGAGGCGACGAGGAAATCGCCGGTGCCGCTGTTCGCCGACCAGGTGCAGTTACACCCGTACCTGCCCAAGCCCGACCTCCGCGAGTTCTGCCGGCGACACGACGTGCTCCTCACCGCGTACAGCCCGCTCGGGCACGGCGGCGTCGTGGACGACGACACCCTCCGGAAGGTCGGCGCGCGCTACGGCAAGACGCCCGCGCAGGTCGCGCTTCGGTGGGCGATCCAGCACGACAACGTCGCCGCCATCCCGAAAGCCTCCACCCGCCCGCACCTCGCCGAGAACATCGACGTGTTCGACTTCTCGCTCACCCGCTACGAGATGGAGCAGGTCGAGCAGGCGTCGCTCCTCCGGACCGGCGTGTCGTGGGTGCGTGGGCGATTGGGCGTCTGATCGGTCTCTCGCTACTCGTTACGGCCTGCCTCGCTTTCACAGTTGTTTATACTAGCGGAATATATACATTTATCTCTGTCTAAGGTTAGAAACCGGTTGTCAAAGATAGATGAATTCTGCACGACGATTCTACTATTGAACTTACGCCTGTTGCGCCAGACGTATTGCTTCTCGGGATTTGGGCCTGCTGATAGCCTTCCGCCGAACTACTGCTCGCCAACCAGTGTGGTCGCGATTGGTCGCAATTCAGGGCTCTAATTACCTCATTCTGCGGTAGAGCCATCGGTTGTCCACCCATGCATCCCCGCGCGTACTACCATGCGTGGCGTTCCACCCAAAAATGTTTCATAGGTGCCGAATATTACATGGTTGCAATGAGGCGGACGGAGGAGATTCGGGAGTGCAAGCAACTCTTGAACGAGGAACAACCCGACCACCTCCACATCCGACGCCAGGCCATCGTGACGGGGTTCACCGGCGACCTCGAGGCGGCGCTGGACTGTCGGGTGGTCTCCCTCGGTGTGGGGCAGTGGGACTACGACGAGCTGATGGCGACGCTCTCGGAGCAACTCCACAGGGAACTATCCCGGGTCGGCTACTTCATCAGCAACACCAAGACGTGGGGAGCGAACCTCCTCGGGGTGGTCGGGTTCACTCGGGAAACGAAGAGCAAACCTGACTACGCCGAGGCCAATAAGCGCCTCCAGAAGGTGGCGGACAACACCGACGGGAGGCTGGTCGTCTTCATCAAGCACTACGGTGACGGCACCGCCAAAGGGTTCGGGTGGATTCCGAAGCTGGACATCCCCGAGAATGTGACCATCGTCACGAGCGGGTACAGCACCTCGGAATTAGACATCACCGAGACGTACAGCATCGGCCGCCTCAGCGTCTCCCAGACAGTTGCGTACCTCACTGAAAGGGAACCGGAGCCCGATGAGGAGGACGCGGCCGAGATCCACCGCATCCACGACGGGAATCCCGTAGCCATCGAGATCGCTGCCGAGAACAATTCGCTCCGCCAGCGTCTCTCGGGGGCCGAACTCAGCAGGCTGTGGGACCAGGTCTACGACGACAAGATCAGCGCCGACGAGTTCGACCTCCTAGTGGACAGCTCCCACCTCATCGACCTGGATCGACGGGCCGTCACCTCGGTGACCGACATGAAACGTGGGCGGGTCAGAGAGCTGCTCGGCAGCTTAGAGCGGAAGGGCATCGTCTCCGACAAAGGATCGGGCTTGTTCACCACCGATGTCTACGTCAAACGCTATACCGCCCGGGAGCTGTCCGAGCGCGAACTCGCGGAACAGCACCGAATGTCGTTCTGCGACCATGCGGAGTGGTGGATCGAGGGCCACGAGTCGCGGATGCAGGAGATGCGTCGCCGATCGGAGAACGACGACGAGAATGACGTGCTCGCGCCGCCGAACATCGACTCCGGCTTGACCAATCCCAACCTGTTCTTGGCCGCCCACCACCTGTCCCAGCTCCACCCCCGGTTGGACAAGACGACCTTCGCGGAGGAGCTCCAGGACATCGATGCAGACACGTCCGGCGTGTTCACGTTCGGGCTGGTAGCGCAGCGTTTCTTCTTCGAAGAACCCACAGACGTGCTCCAAGAGCTGTCCGAAGCCATCCTCGGCATCGACGAGGACATCGAGAACGAACTCTTCTCGGGCACGCTGGGCGTGCTGTTCGACTTCGACGTCGAGCAGTACCTCGTCGAACTGTCGAAGGGCTGGTCGGCCAGGGGCATTGAGACCGCTGACCTGAACATGAACTGGTCGGAACCCGATAACGCCGTTGAGAAACTCGGGCAGGCCGTCGACTTCGATCTCTACGCGAAGCTGCCGTCCAAGGTGCAGACTGCGCTCCTCCACTTTGCTGCCATCCCGTTCACCGATACCCGCACCGCGAGGGGGTACTACCAGCGGTTCGGCAAGACGGCGCGCAACTACGGGCTCGAGGAGGCGGCATTCCGCGGCTGGGTGGAGGAAGTCATGGTTCTCGTAGACGAGCTGCGCGTAAACGTCGACCAGGAGGCCGCGGACGACCGCGCGGATACCCACCTGAGGAGGTTCGATCAGCTGAACGAGGAGATCCGTGATCGGATGGAGCTCCGGACGCTGCTTGAGGAGAACCACAGCCAAGCGCATGACGCGTTCCAGCAGCGCCTGGAGCTGATCCGCGACCGGCCCGATGAGCTCGCCGAGCAGTACGTCCGCTGTGGCGAGCCACTTGAGGGACTGGACAACCCTGTATTCGCTTACCTCTGGTACGCCCTGGGCCACGAACTCTTCTCGAAGGTTGTGCTCGGCGAAGAGAACTGGCAGATTTACGGACAGTACCGCCAGCTTGCGGGCCAGCGTGAGGAGTACGAGAAGGGACGTGATGAGGACGTGCTGGTCGTGACGAAGGACGATCTTGAGGCGCGGCTATCCTGAGTGGCCGGAACCCTCTTTCGGCGTCGTCAAGCGCCCCTTGGACGAACCGATCGGCCATACCGGGGATGCGGCAGATTCCGCATCCCTTGCTCGCGGTTGGGCCGCTCGCTCATATCGAAGCTGTCCCATCGGTTGATCACGACTTGCGGTACTTACGTCGCCTGCCTTCGTCGAGAACGCAGTCCCTTCAGCCCCACTCATATCGGTTTCCAGCCTCGACAGAACGTTTCCACTTCCACCGGGCTACCCGAACCTTAAGGATACCACCGGACAAACGTCCGGTCAGCATGGCGGACGCCGGGGGTGCGGACGGGGCCGACCGGGAGGAGGGAGACGACGCCGACTCGCGCGAGGAGCGACGCGCACTCGGCACGCTCCCGGGAGTGTCCCCGGCGGACGGGGGCGAGGACCGCATCGTCCTGCACGTGGACATGGACTGCTTCTACGCGGCGTGCGAGCGACTGAAGGAGCCGGAGCTTTCGGGCGAACCGGTGGTCGTCGGGATGGGCTACGAGGAGGGGCAGGGCCACGGCGCGGTGGCGACGGCGAGCTACGAGGCGCGGGAGTACGGCGTGGAGAGCGCGCAGGCCATCTCGCAGGCGCTGGAGCGGCTGCCGCGGAAGGCCGAGGCGGGCGAGGACGACCCGGACGCGGGCTACTACCGGCCGGTGGACATGGAGCACTACCAGGAGGTGGGCGCGGAGGTGAAGGCCATCCTCCACGACGTGGCGGACACGGTCCGCGAGGTGTCCATCGACGAGGCGTACCTCGACGTGACGGACCGGACGGCGTGGGAGGTCGCGGAGGGGTTCGCGCGCCACGTCAAGGGCCGCATCGACGACGAGGTGGGCGTGACGGCGAGCGTCGGCGTCGCGCCGAACATGAGCGCGGCGAAGGTGGCGAGCGACTTCGACAAGCCGGACGGTCTCGTCGTCGTGGAGCCGGGGGAGGTCGGGACGTTCCTCGCGGACCTGCCCGTCGAGGAGGTCCACGGCGTCGGCCCGGTGACGGCGCGCGAACTCCGCGACCTCGGCGTCGAGACGGCGGGCGACCTCGCGGACGCCGACCCGCACAACCTCGAAGCCGAGTTCGGCGAGCGCGGCCGGGAACTCCACGACCGCGCGCGCGGTCACGACCCGCGCGAGGTGACGCCGACGGGCCGGCCGAAGAGCCTCTCCCGGGAGTCCGCGTTCACCGAGACCACGGACGAAGCCGAGGCGAAGCGAGAGCGCGTGCGGACGCTCGCGGCGGCGGTCGCGGACCGCGCACAGCGCGAGGACGCTCTCTACCGCACCATCGGCATCAAGGTCGTGCAGCCGCCGTACGACGTGAACACGCGCGAGCGGTCGCTGCCCGGCCCCGTGGACGACCCCGACCTCGTGGAGGACGTGGCGCTCGACCTCCTCGCGGAGTTCGACGACGAGCCGGCGCGCAAGGTGGGCGTGCGCGTGTCGAACCTCGACTTCGCGGAGCGCGACCAGGCGCGGCTCGACGGCTGGGACGCGGGTGACGACGCGACGGTCGAGACGGCTGACGGGGCGACGGCTGCCGACGGGCGCGTCGGCGCGAACGGCGCGAACGAGTCCGCCGGGGCGAGCGAGCCGAGCGGAGCGACCGGCTCCGGCGACGGTCAGGTCACGCTCGCCGACCTCGCCGCGGACGGCGACGGGGAATCGACGGACGCGCCGGGAGGGGACGAATCGGCAGACGACGCCCGGGAGCGCCGGAGCAAGCGCGGTCAGACTCAGCTCGGCGACTACGGGTAACCCTTACCTATCCCGGGGATGAAACGCCGACGATGACGGATCCTCGGCTGATCGTGCTGCTCGGCATGCTGGGCGTGGCCGGCATCATTCCGAGCGGCATCGTCGTCGGCCTCGGCGTGCTCATGCCGTGGGCGTACCCGCGGAACATCCTCGGCGTCCGGTCGCGGCTCGGCGAATGGCTCGGGTTGCTGCCCGGCGTCGACGGCCGCGGCAGCCCGGTTGAGACGGCGATAGCGACCGTGGTCGTGCTCGGCGTCGGCATCGGGATGCTGTTCGGCTCCTTCCTGCTCATCCCGACGACGTCGCTGTAGCGGCGAAACGCTTTCCGTCCCCGGTAGCCGACCTACGACCGTGAACCGCCTCCCCGAGATCGACGACGACCGCTTTCGGCTCGCACGCCACGCGCACGTCGTCGTCTACGAGGCGGACGCGGGCGACCACCTCGTCACTATCTACGACTGCGGCGCGGCGCAGAAGCCGCCGTCCGCGCAGTTCACCGGCCACCTCGTCCGGGTGCGCGCGGCGGGCACGGTCGAGCACACGCCGACCGGCTACGTCGTTCGACTCCGGGAGGGTGGCGTGCTGGAGCGACAGGGCGCGGACCACTGGGTCATCGCGGCGGGCGAGGACTGATCAGACGCCGCCGACCAGGTCGCGGAGCGCGGCCGCCGGGTCGTCGGCCTTCGCCACGCCGCTGGCGAGGAGCACGCCGTCCGCACCGAGGTCTCGGGCGGCCGCGACGTCCTCGCCCGTTGAGATGCCCGCGCCGCAGTAGACCGCGACCTCGGGATCGACGCGCTCGGCGGCCGTGACGGCGTCGCGCACCACGTCGGGGTCGGCCTGGCTGACGGGGGTGCCGGTGCCGATGAGTTCGGGGGGTTCGACCGCGACCGCGTCCGGGCCGAGCGCGGCCGCGGCCGCGACCTGCTCCGGGTCGTTCGCGCAGACGACCGACCGGAGGCCCCCGCGCTCCGCGGCGTCCAGGCCGGCGTCGATATCGGCCAGTTTCAGCCGTTTCTCGGAGTGGTTGAGCAGCGTACCGACCGCGCCCGCATCCGCCGCGCGCTCCGCGAGCGCGCTCCCCGTGTGGCTGCCGTACTCGACGGGGCTGACGTGCTGCGCCCACGTCTCCGCGCCCGTCGCCGCGACCGGCCGGAGGTCCGCCGCCTGCGGCGCGACCGCCACGTCAGCGTCCGCGGTTTCGTCCACGTCGCGCGCCGCCGCCGCGACCGCGACCGGATCGCAGGGGTACGCCTTCAGGTTCACGAGAACGAACATGCCCGAGGGGACAGTCGCCGCGGGCAAATAGCTTGCGAGAAGGCGTCAGCAACGGAACAGCCGAGCGTTCGACTCGTACGTGGGTGGCGCGCGGTGCGCGGCACCCGGGCGGCGCACCCGCGAGGGACGAGGAGCGCAGCAAGTGGAGCGAGCACCGCAGTCGGTTGGGGAGGCGTGTGGCTGCGGCGTATCGGGTTGCCAGCAGCTAGCCCGTTCCCGTCGAACACGATAACTCGCCGACGAGCGCGTCGAGAACGACCTGCGACGAGAAGCAGACGCTCAGTCCTTCCGCTTCACCATGTCGCCGAGGGTCAGCCCGCTCCCGCCGGCGTCGCTCTCCCACTCCGAGTCCTCCTCGCCGCCCTCCGCCGTCAGCGAGATGCCGAACTCGCGCTCCAGCTTGCGCTGCACGTCGTCGCTCGGCAGCACGTCGCCGCGCTCCAGCTTCCGGATCAGACTCGCCTTCTCGTTCAGCTCCTTCGCCAGCTCCTCCTGGCTCAGGCTCTCGCCCTCGCGGGCCGACCGGATGCGGTCGCCGTAGTCCGGCGCGAGGTCGCCCATCTCGTCGAACATGTCCGACCTGCGGCGCGACCCGCCGGACGACCCGCCCGACGACGAGGACGAGGACGACGACCCGCTCGACCCGTCGGACGAGGACGTCGAGTACTTCGTCGAGGTCGAACTCGACTCCTGGGTCTTCACCTCCGTCCCGAAGTCCGTGCAGTCGCCGCAGACGTCGAGTTCCGCCCCCTCGACCTTGATCGTGCTCGGGCTGGCGGTCTCCGCGCCACACATCTCGCACTGAACCATACGTGGTGCTTGTCAGTCAGCGGTCTTAAATGGTGTGCCGGGAGCAGGTGGTGACGGATTCCGGGGCGCGAACGCGACGCCGTTCGTCGGCCACGCGTCCCCGTCGAGTTCCGATTCGACGGACACGCCGACCCCTGGCAACGGACTCCCGTCCGGTACTCTCCGATTGCGGCGACGTACGCCCGGCTTTACAAAGAGGGTCGCGCCCGAACCACGGGACGCATGACCGCAGTCAAGATCATCAAGGTGCTCGGCACGTCGGAGGAGTCGTGGGAGGACGCGGCGCGCGAGGCGGTGCGGAACGCGAGCCAGACCATCGAGGACATCCACGGCGTCGAGGTGGAGGACTGGACGGCTGACGTGTCGGGCGGCGAGATCACGGAGTACAAGACGACGGTCGAGGTGGCGTTCCCGGTACACGAGGAGTACCAGCAGGGCGGCGGGCAGTAGCGCGGGCGGTCGAGAGCGCCGTCTCCGGCGTCCTGGCGGCTATCGCTTCCGCCGGGTCTTTGGCGCTCGAAGCGCAACGAGTACGCGATGAACTCCACGGAGGTCACCGCCCGCCTCGTCGCGGGCACGCTGCTCATCCTCACCAACGGGTTCTTCGTCGCCATCGAGTTCGCGCTGACCCGGGCGCGGCAGTACACCAAGGAGGAGTTCGTCGGCGACGGCGGCAGGGGGCTGCAGCGCGCGTGGGAGATGACCCATGACCTCGAACTCTACCTCACCACCTGCCAGGTCGGCATCACGGCGTCGAGCATCGCGGTCGGCATCGTCGCCGAGCCGGCCCTCGCCGCCATCTTCGAGCCGCTGTTCGAGGGGACGCTGCTGGCGGCAGTCGGCTCCGGAGCCATCATCGCCTTCCTGATCATCAACCTCGTCCACCTCACCCACGGCGAGCAGACGCCGACGTACCTCGGCGTCGAGCGCTCCCGACTGGTGTGCCGGTACGGCGCGACGCCCCTCTACTACTTCTACCGGCTCATCTCGCCGATCATCGCGCTCGGGGACTGGATAGCGAAGTGGACGCTCAGGCTGTTCGACGTGGAGATGACCGGAGCGTGGCTGGAGACCGAGGAGGACGTCATCGAGACGCGGGCCGAGCTGCGGAACCGCATCGGCTCGGTGCTCGACGAGGGCGACCTGTCCGAGGAACGCCGCGAGGAGGTGCTGAACGCGCTCGCCATCGGCGAGCGCCCCGTCCGCGAGGCGATGGTCCCGACGGAGGACGTCGTCGCCCTCTCGACGGCGGTCGACGCCGAGGAGAACTTCCGCCGGATGGCGGAGCACCCGCACACGCGCTATCCGCTGGTCGGCGACGACCTCACGGAGTTCCGCGGCGTCCTCTACGTCCCGGTGCTGGCGCGGCACCGCGACGCGCTCGCCGAGGGCGACGTGGACTTCGAGGCGCTGGCGGCCCCGCCGATGACGCTTTCGCCGGACGTGGACGTGAGCGACGCCATCGACCAGTTCCAGGCCGAGCACCAGGAGCTCGCGCTCGTCTTCGAGGACGGCGCGGTCGTCGGCCTGGTGACCGTGACCGACCTCCTCGAGTCGGTGATGGGCGACGTGGAGGACCCGCTCGACGACGAGCACGCCGCTGTGTTCGGTGACTGATTGCCATCCACCTTTTTGCCGCTGGCGGTCCACGCTGGAGGCGTGTACGACGAGATACTCGTTCCGACGGACGGGAGCGACGCGAGCGCGGCGGCGGTGGCGCAGGGGGTCGCGGTCGCGGAGCGGTTCGGCGCGACCGTCCACTTCCTGTACGTGGTCGACGTGGGCGTGGAGATGTCGGCGTCGGCGGTCGGCGACGTCGCGGACGACCTCGCGGAGACCTTCGAGGAGGTGGCCGGGGACGCGCTCGACGCGGCCGAGGCCCGGGCGGAGGAGGTGGACGTGCCACACGACCGGACGGTGCTCGAAGGGGTGCCGCACGAAGCGATAGCGGAGTACGCGGCCGACCACGATGTCGACCTGGTGATCGTGGGGGCGACCGGTCGCTCGGGCCTCGGGGAGCGCCTGCTGGGGAGCACGACCGACCGCGTGGCACACTCGGTGGACGCGTCGGTCCTGATCGCCCGCAGGTAGCGTCCGTCAGGAGAGCGCGCGCCACGCGCCGTAGAACCGCTGGACTGCCGTAAGGTGGCCGACGACGGCGAGCACGGCGAGAAGCGCGGCGACGACGGAGACGCCGGCGACGCGAGGGGTGACGGCCGCGACGACGCCGACGACGCCGACGAGCGCGAGGCGGTCCGCGCGACCGAGCACGCCCGCGTACACGCGGTCGAGACCGACCGCCTGCGCCTGCGTGCCGAGATAGGAGGTCATCAGGACGCCCGTGACGGCCGCGAGACCGAGCGCGTACCGGTCGACGCCCGCCGCCAGCCCGGCGACGACGAGGATGTCCGCGTACCGGTCGATGACGTGGTCGAGCAGGTCGCCCGCCGACGAGTCGGTGTCGAGTTCTCGCGCGAGCGCGCCGTCGAGCAGGTCGAGCCAGCCGTTCACGAACACGAGCAGCACGCCCACGAGATACCAGACGGCGGTGCTCCCGGCGAGGTAGAACGCGGCGGCCGCGCCGCCCGCGACGAGCAGGGACGACGCGCTGACGGCGTTCGGCGTGAGACCGACGGCCAGCGACGCGCGCACGAACGGCCGGAGCAGCCGCGTCGCCACGGGACGGAGCCTGTCGAGCGTCATAGGTAGTCGAGGAAGGACACCTCTCCGGCGGAGGGTTCTCGCGTCCCCGCAATGACAGCTTCGATTTCGCGCGCCACGGCCGCCGGCTCCCGGTTCGTGGTGTCGATCTCGTAGACCGCGTCGCGGCCGTGGCGCTCCACCGCCTCGGAGAGGATCACGTCGAGTGCCTCACTTTCCGCGTTCTCCCGGGCTTTCGCCGCCGGCTCACCGCGGTCGCGGAGCCGCGCTTCAAGCGCGTCGGGCCGGCACCGGAGCACCACCACCCGGTCGGCGTCGAGGTGGTGGGCGAGGTGGGACTCGACGACACCCTCGCGGTCGTCGAGCCACGCCCGGACGGCGTCGAGGTCCGCGACGAGGCTGTCGCGCTCCTCGTCCACCGCCGAGTAGAGGCCATGCTCCTCGATGGCGTCGTTGAGGTGGACGACCGGGAGGTCGGCGTCCACGAGGTCGGTCGCCGTCGTCTTCCCCGTGCCGGGCGTCCCGGTGACGGCGACGCGCATCGTCACTCCTCCCCGTCCGTCGCGGCGCCTGCCTCGTCGGCGTCGGCGCGCTCCGCGAGCACGTCGTTCAGCGCCGACACCGCGCGCCGCGTCTCCGGCAGCGTACCGCAGGTGACGCGCACGCAGCCCGGCAGCCCGAAGCTCGTGCAGTCGCGGACGACGACGCCGCGCGCCTCCAGCGCGTCCGCGACCGCCGCCGCGTCGCCCACGTCCACGAGCACGAAGTTGCCGTGGCTCTCCCACGTCGGCGCGTCGGCGTTCTCGTGGAGGAACGCGCGCGACCGCTCGACGGTCGTGACCGTCCGCTCGACGTGCCGGTGGTCGTCGATGGCGGCGAGGCCGGCGCGGCACGCGATCTCGCTCACCGCGAACGGCGTGTTGACGCGGGCGTACGCCCCCGCCCACTCCTCCGGGACGAGCGCGTAGCCGAGCCGGACGCCCGCGAGACCGTACGCCTTCGAGAACGTGCGGACGACCGCCACGTCGTCGCGGGCGTCGACGAGCGACACCGCGCTCGGCATCTCCGTGAACTCGCCGTACGCCTCGTCCACGACGACGAGCGTCTCCTCGTCGGTGCGGCGCGCGATCTTCCGCACGTGGTCGAGCGTGAACCGGCCGCCCGAGGGGTTGTGCGGGCTGGTGAGGTGGACGACCCGCTCGCCGTCGTACGCGTCGAGCACCGCGTCCGCCGTGAGCACGAAGTCGTCGGCCTTCGAGACGCGGTACTCGCGCACGTCGCCGTGGTGGAATCGTGCGCTCATCCCGTAGTACGCGAACCCGGGGTCCGGGACGAGCACCGCGTCGCCCGGCTCCAGCGTCGCGCGGGAGAGGTAGTCGAGCGCGCCGTCGCCGCCGGCCGCCAGCCACACCTGATCGCGGGTCACGTCCCACTTCCGAGCGACCGCCGCCTGGAGGTCGGCGTGCGACGCCTTCGGGTAGCTGTGCGCGGTGCTCGCCGCCGCCTCGATGGCTTCGACCGCGGCCTCGCTCGGCCCGAACGCGTTCTCGTTCGAGGACAGCGTCACGAACTCCTCGGGGTCGCGCCCGTGCTCCCGCGCCACCTCCTCGACGCCCCGACCCGGCTCGTAGGCGGCGTGGTCGGAGAGGTCCCGTGGCTTCATGCCGAGTCGTCCGACCGGCGAATCCTTAAGCGTGCCCTTGAAGAGCCGGCCCCGAGAACCCGCGAGCATGGCAGTCGTCGACACCGTCTCGGCCGTGCTCCACCTCACGTTCGCGGGCATCTGGACGGGAAGCGTCCTGTTCGCCGCCTGGGGCGTGCTCCCGCTCGCCGGCACGGGCGACCTCGACCCGGACGCACTCGGATCGATAGCAGGGAGGTTCACGAACGTCTCGCGGGTGAGCGCGCTCGCGCTGTTCGCCACCGGCGGCCACCTCGCCGGCACCCGATACACCGTCGAGACCCTCACCGGCTCGGGCCGCGGCCACCTCGTGCTGACGATGATCGTGCTCTGGTTCGTGCTCGCCGCGCTCGTCGAGGTCGGCTCCAGACGGCTCGCGGAGGAACTCCGGAAGGAGAAGGTCCGGACGCCCGCGCGGAAGGCGCGGCCGTTCTACAACGGCGCGGCCGCCGTCGCGATCCTCCTGCTGGTCGACGCCGGCCTCCTCCTCGGCGGGGCGTGATGGCGGTCCACGACCACGAGGTCCGCGGCGTCGACGTCGGCCCCGAGACGCGCTGTGCCCACTACGCCGGCGACCGCGACGTGATCGCCATCCGCTTCGCGTGCTGTGGCGTCTACTACCCTTGCTTCCGGTGTCACGACGCCGTCGCCGACCACGACGCCGGGCGGTGGCCCGCCGACGAGTTCGACCGCGACGCGGTGCTCTGTGGCGTCTGCGGCGCGGAGCACTCGGTCGCCGCCTCCCTCGACGCCGACCACGAGTGCCCGGCGTGCGACGCGGCGTTCGACCCCGGATGTGCCGACCACCACGACCGCTACTTCGAGGTCCGAGCGCCCGCCACCTCCGCTGCGCGCGACCGCGCCCGCTCCACGACCGACGGCCGCCCCGACACCGCGAGTTCGACGGCGTCGCCGTCGTACGACACGTCCTCGACGCTCGCGCGGTCGTACGCCCACGAGACGACGGCCATCGCGCCGTCGCAGTTCGGCATCTCGACGGTCGCGCGCTCGGTCGGCAGCCGCGCCTCGACCGCCGCGACGAGCGCGTCGACGTTCAACCCCTCGGTCGCGCTCACCGGCACCGGATCGGTGGTGACCGCCGACGACGCCGGCCTCAGCCGGCGCTCGCGCTCGTCGCGGTCGAGCAGGTCCACCTTGTTCAGCGCGAGGACCACCGAGTCCCGGCCGACGCCCTGCGCGTCGAGCACGTCGAGGCTCACCCGGAGCTTCTCCCGGAACGCCGGGAGCGGGTCGCTCGCGTCCGCGACCAGCACCACGGCGTCCGCGGCGGCCGCCTCCGACAGCGTCTCGCTGAACGACGCCACGAGCCAGTGCGGCAGGTCGGCGACGAACCCCACGGTGTCGGTGAGGAGCGCCGGCCGCCCGCCGAGCGTCGCGCGCCGCGTCGTCGTCTCCAGCGTCTCGAACAGCCGGTCCGCGACGGTCGCCGTCGCCTCCTCGTCGGGATGGGCGTCCCCCTCGACCGCCAGGTCGTCCGCGAGCCGGCGGAGCAGCGTCGACTTCCCCGCGTTCGTGTAGCCCGCGAGCGTCACGAGGTCGAACCCCTCCTCGCGCCGGCGCTCCCGGAACTGCTCGGCGGGGTCCGGAAGGTCGTCGAGCTTCGATTCCAGCCGGTCGATGCGGTCCGCCACGTCGTAGAGCGGCGACCCTTTCTCCACGCTGCGGTTGAACCACTGCTCGTCGGCGGCCTCGCGCATCCGCGGCAGGTCGTACTTCAGCCGCGCGAGTTCCACCTGGAGCTGGCCGCGCCGGGTGTCCGCCTGCTCGCCGAATATCTCCAGCACGAGCCGGTAGCGGTCGAACACCCGAACCCCCTCGGGCGTCGCCGACTGGAGGCCGTGGTTCTGCGCGGGCGTCAGCTCGCCGTCCACGACGACCGCCCTCGCGCCGGTCGCCGCCGCGAGGTCGGCGAGTTCCTCGACCTTCCCCCGTCCGAAGTGCGTGCCGGGGTCCTCCGCGCGAGCCTGCGTCACCTCGCCCACCACGTCGTAGTCGGCCGCGTCCGCGAGCGCTCGAATCTCCTCCGTCGCTACTGGTCGGTCGTCCGCTCGTCGCGCGACGACCGCTGGTGTTCCGTTATCTGTCATGTGTGTCGATGTGTTCCGTCGGCTGGCTGGCGATGCCGGCCCGGCGAGAGCCGCACGCCGGGCTACGCGGTCGGGCAACGGGCCGGAGTGACGTCGCTACGAGGAACTGCGTGACTGCGTCCGCGACGAGCCGTCACCCGGCTCGGCAGGAAAGGGTCTCCATCGGTCCTTCGTCCGAGGTGTCGGCGGTCCGCGACAAAAGAGTTCGGGTGGCGTGTGAGGCGGTGACTCGGTCCCGGCGGTCTCGACGAACCGGTCTTTGACCCGGACCGGAGCCGGTGCCGTGGTCGCCGCGCCCGCCACCCTATAACCCTCATAAGTGTAATAGTTCGTAATTATTTGTAATAGATTGTCACCTTCGAGTGGTTTATGAGGTGGCGGCGGTCGCGCGGGGCAATGGCGGCGGTCGCGCGGGGCAACCGAGTGGCGCGGTCGCGTAGCGTGATCGCATGGTGCAGCCGGGCGGCGGCCGAGCGTCGGACCTCGGCGGACGCCGGCCGTCGTCGGAGCGACGCTCGACCGTCACGACCATCTCGTTATCGCCAGCCAACAGCTTCGCCACCGCTACTTTTCCTTCTCGGCCTCGTACGTGCCGTGAGGATGCCGCGAAGCGACCACTGGTACAAGGGTAGCGTCGTGTACGCCGTGGACGTCGAGACGTTCTACGACGCGGACGGCGACGGCGTAGGCGACTTGCGCGGACTCACCGAACGGATCGGCTACCTGTCGCGGCTCGGCGTCGACTGCCTGTGGCTGCTGCCGTTCTACCCATCGCCCCGCCGCGACAACGGCTACGACGTGCTGGACTACTACGGCGTGGACGACCGACTCGGGACGCTCGGCGACTTCTCCACGCTCCTCGACGCGGTGGAGAGCAGGGGTATGCGCGTCATCGTCGACCTCGTGGCGAACCACACGTCCGACCAGCATCCCTGGTTCCAGGTGGCGCGCAGGAACCCCGATTCGAAGTACCGCGACTACTACGTGTGGACCGACGACCCCGACGCCACGGCGTACGACGCCGACCCGATCTTCCCCGGCCAGGAGGACAGCGTCTGGACGTACGACGAGGTCGCCGACGCCTACTACTTCCACCGGTTCTACGACTTCGAACCCGGACTGAACCTCGCCAACCCCGACGTGCGCGACGAGATACGGTCCATCATGGGGTTCTGGCTGCGCCTCGGCGTCGACGGGTTCCGGGTCGACGCCGCCCCGCACATGATCGCGCCGAAGGGCCTCGAATCCACCGTGCCCGACGATCCGCACGGCATCCTCCGGAACTTCAGGCGGTTCCTCACGACGAAGAAAGGCGACGCGGTCCTCATCGGGGAGACCGACGTCGAACCACAGCGGCTCTCCGAGTTCTTCGACGACGGCTACGAACTCCAGATGCTGTACAACTTCCTCCTGAACAACTACCTCTTCCTCGCGCTCGCCCGCGAGAGCGCCGAGGCGGTCGAGGAAGGCATGAAACGGGTCCCGTCGCCGCCGCCCGGCGGCCAGTGGCTGAACTTCCTCCGGAACCTCGACGAACTCGACCTCGAACAGCTCACCGAGTCCGAGCGCGGGGACGTGTTCGAGGCGTTCGCGCCCGACGACGGCATGCGCATCTTCGGCCGCGGCATCCGGCGGCGGCTCGCGCCGATGCTGGTACAGTTTCCCGCGAGCGACGGCCAGTCCGGGGGGCCGTCGGGCGAGCGACGCGAGTTCGACGGCGACCGGCGACGCCTCCGGATGGCAGTCAGCCTCCTGTTCTCGCTCCCGGGGACGCCGATGCTCGTGTACGGCGACGAGATCGGGATGGGCGAGGACCTCTCGCTCTCGGGCCGGACCGCCGTGCGCACACCGATGCAGTGGTCCGACGAGGAGAACGCGGGGTTCTCGACCGCCGACCCCGACGACCTCGTGCTGCCCGTCGTCGACGACGGCCCGTTCGGCTACGAGCGCGTGAACGTCGTCGACCAGGAGTTCGAACGCGATTCGCAGTTCGAGTGGACGCAGCGGCTCGTCCACGTCCGCAAGGAGAACCCCGAACTCGGCTGGGGCGAGTTCGACCTCGTGACGACGGCCGAACCGGGCGTCATCGTCCACCAGTGCCGGTGGGAGGAAAGCGGCGTGATCGCGGTCCACAACCTCGCCGACGAAGCGACCCCGGTCTCCTTCTCGCTCGACGAGGAACCCCGGCTCGTGGACGTGTTCGCGGACAGCCAGTACGAGCCGGTCGAGGGCGACACCTGCGAGTTCGAGATCGAGCCGTACGGCTACCGGTGGCTCCGCGTCCGGACGGCGATGAGTTCGCACTCGAACGGCTGGGAGGGCTTCGACGTGTGAGGTCCGGCGTCACTCGACCGCGGGCAGCACGTGCTCGCCGAACGCCGCCACGAACTCCGCCTGGTTCCGGTTGACGTCGTGCAGGAACACCTTCTCGACCGGCAGCGAGCAGTCCCGCCGCACCCACTCGACGTGGCGGTCGAGGTCGGC
>CAZYYH010000027.1:0-15717 GCA_964651725.1 uncultured Halobacteriales archaeon
GTCCAGGAGTTCCACCAGATGCTCGGCCGGGCGGGCCGGCCCGACTACCACGACCGCGGGAAGGTGTACCTGCTCGTGGAGCCGGACTGCGCCTACCACTCCTCGATGGAGGGCAGCGAGGACGAGGTGGCGTTCCGCCTGCTCAAGGACGAGATGGAGGACGTGGTCACCCGGTACAACGAGTCCGCCGCGGTCGAGGAGACCCTGGCGAACGTCACCGTCGGCGGGACGGCCGCGAAGCGCCTCAACGACCGGATGATCGGCGACGTCCCCACCAAGTACGCGCTCGGGAAGCTCATCGAGTACGGCTTCATCGACGGCCTGGAGCCGACGCGTCTCGGTCGCGCCGTCACCCGTCACTTCCTCGCACCCGACGAGGCGTTCCTGATCCTGGACGGCGTCCGGAAGGGGAAGGACCCGTACGACGTTGCGGCCGACATCGAGTTGCACGGCGAGGAAGACTGAGCGGAGGGCGGGCTGGCTTCCGCAAGCGACTGGAAAGAGCGAGCGGCCCGAGGAACCCCCGAAGGGGGTGACGACGGGTTTTTGGTCCAGCTTTTTGCCAGCGAGGGAGAGAGCGAAGCGAACGACCGAGCGCAGCAAAAAGGTGGTGGATGAGGACTCGACGGTGCGGCGGACCGGGATGCCCGACGAGTTCGTGGACGGGTAGGTGCCGGGAGGCCGGTCAGCCGCCCGGGACCGACCGGAGCACCGTGACGGTCGCGCCGTCGTCGAGCGGCACGTCCGCCGCCTGCTCGACCGATTCGACGCGCCGACCGTCGACGAACAGCAGGAGGTGCGGGCGGAGCCGACCCCTGCCGTCGAACAGGTGGGGTTCGAGCGCCGGATGGGAGTCGAGCAGGCGGTCGAGGCACTCGCCGGCGGTGTCGGCGCGGACGGGAACCTCGCGGTCGCCGCCGGTGAACCGGTCGAGCAGGAGGTCGGACACCTCCCGGCCCTTCGGAGTGGGTCCGCGGACGGTCCACTCGGTCCGGGCGTCGTCGGACTCGAGGAGGAACGCACCCTTGCGGGTGCCGGCCAGGAGCAGGACTCGGCTCATGTGCGCTTCCACGGCGCTACGGGTACACAGGTGTCTGCCGTCCGAGGGCGCGTCGAACCCGTCGCTACCGGTAGCCCAGCACTTCCAGCCGGCTCTCCACCTCGTCGGGCACCTCGCCCGGGCCGTCGCCGCCGTCGGGGCCGATGGTCTCGACGCGGCGCTCGACCGGCTCGTCCAGCCGGTCCGCGACCGCCGGATGGTCGTCGAGGACGCTCTCCTGCTCGAAGGGGTCGGCCCGGCGGTCGTAGAGTTCGCGGTCGCCGGACTCGGCGTGCCGGACGTACGTCCAGTCGGCGGTGCGCGCGCTCACCAGGAGTTCGCCCTCGTCGAGACTCCGCGGAATGGGCTGCTGGGTGACGGTCTCGCCGCGAACCGCCACCGACACCACCGGCTCCGCCGCTCGCTCCGCGCCGTCTCGGACCACGTCGAGCGCGCTGTCGCCGTCGAAGGAGTCCGGCGGCTCCACGCCCATCGCGTCGCAGACCGTCGATGGGACGGCGTCGAGGCCGACCGCCGGCTCCACGTCGCGCGGCTCGGCCTCGGGGTAGTCGACGAGGAACGGGACGTGCACCAGTTCCTCGTAGAGCTTCGGGTAGTGCGCGAGGTGGCCGTGCTCCTGGAACTCCTCGCCGTGGTCGCCCGCGACCACCACCATCGTCTCGTCGCGGACGCCCGCCGAGTCGAGGCTGTCGAGCAGCCGGCCGACGCTCTCGTCCACCTGTCGAACCGCCGCGCGGTAGAGCGTCCGGAGGCGGTCGAGCGTGCCCTCGCTCACCTCCAGCCCGAGACCGGTGTGGGCGTGCGCGCGCAGCATCCGGAGCGCGCCGACGCGGTCGTCGGTCACCTGCCGGACGTGGCGCGGCGCGGGCACGTACGGCGTGTGGGCGTCCATGTAGTGGACCCAGAGGAAGAACGGCTCGTCGTCCACGCCCTCGACGAACTCGGTCGCGTACCGCTCCACGTCCGGCCGGTGGTCGGCGTCGGAGACGCCGACGCGGCCGAGGAGCCGCCGGAACGGCTTGCCCGCGAATCGGAGCCAGCCCTGCACCGTCGGGTGCGCCGCGAGGTACCGGCCGTAGAAGCTGCCGTCCGGGTTCGACATGAACGGCTCGAACTCCTCGAACCCGCGGTCGTAGCCCCACGGCTCCGTCAGGAAGCCGTTCGCCGCGTTGAACCCCGCCGTCCGCACGTCTGCCGCCCGCAGCGTCTCCGCGAGCGTCGGCTCGCCGGAGAGGCCGATGTCCCGGGACTCCGCGAACACCGGGTCGCCCGACAGGATGGAGGGAAAGGAGAAGGGCGTCCAGTTGCCGTGCGCGAACGCGTTCTCGAAGCGCGTCGCGTCCTCGGCGAGCGCCGTCATCGTCGGCGCGCTCTCCGCGTCCAGCGCGTCGGCGCGCAGGGAGTCCACCGTCACCAGCACGACGCCGCCGACCCCGTCCGTCATCGTCGCCCCCGCGAACTCGGGTCGGTCGGCGTCGCCCGTGGACGGACTGCCATCGACCGACCCAAGCGGCCGGAGGGAGTTATAGCTGACGTACGCGGGTACGGAGCCGCACGCAGCGGTACGGACGACAGCGAGCGAGACCCACCCTTTTTCTCGGCCCCGCGCCATCCCAACGCCGTGGCGCTCCCAGAGTTCACCGTGGGGATGGCGCTCGTCTTCGCCATCGTGGTCGTGGCGCTCGTGCTGTTCGCCACCGAGCCCGTCCCCGTCGACGTGACCGCCATCGGCGTCGCCGTCGCGCTCATGGTGCTCGAACCCTGGACGCGGGTCGACCCCGCGGCCGGCCTCTCCGGGTTCTCCTCGACGGCGACCATCACCGTCCTCGCCATGTTCGTCCTGAGCGCGGGCGTGCAGGCGACCGGCGTCGTCCAGCTGCTCGGCGAGTACGTCGCCCGGTACACGCGCGACAGCGAGACGCGGCAGCTCGCCGCCACCGCGGGCATCGTCGCGCCCATCTCCGGGTTCATCAACAACACCGCCGCCGTCGCCATCCTCCTGCCGATGGTCACCGACCTCGCCAACGACGCCGGCACCTCCCCGTCGAAGCTCCTCATCCCGCTCTCCTACGCCTCGATGTTCGGCGGCACGCTCACCGTCATCGGCACGTCCACCAACATCCTCGCGTCCGCGCTCGCCGCCGACCTCACCGGCTCCGGCTTCTCCATGTTCGAGTTCACGCAGCTCGGCGTCGTCGTCACCGTCGTCGGCACCGTCTACCTGGTGTTCGTCAGCCCCCGACTCATCCCCGAGCGCATCCCGCCCACCGAGGACCTCACCGAGGAGTTCCGGATGGCCGACTACCTCACCGAGGTCGTCGTCCGCGAGGACTCCCCGCTCGTCGGCCGCACCGTCCGCGAGGCCTTAGCGGAGACCGAGTTCGACGCCGACGTGCTCCAGATCGTCCGCGGCGACGAGGTGTTCCTCGAACCGCTCGCCCGCAAGACCATCCGGGCCGGCGACATCTTCCTCGTCCGCACCGACCGCGACACACTCGTCCAGCTAGCGGACCTCGACGGCCTCGAACTCGCGCCCGACGCCACCGTCACCGAGGACGAACTCGACGTGGCCGACGAGGGCCAGAACCTCGTCGAGATCGTCGTCCCCACCGGCTCGTCGCTCGTCGGCGAGACCCTCGCCTCCGGCGGCTTCCGCGACCGCTACGACGCCACCGTGCTCGCGTTCCGGCGCGGCTCCGAACTCGTCCGCCAGCGCATGGACCGCATCCCGCTCCGCGTCGGCGACACCCTGCTCGTCCAGGCGACCGTCGACTCCGTCGAGCGCCTCGACGCCAACCCCGACTTCATCGTCACGGGCGAGGTCGAACACCAGTACCGCGACGCCAGCATCCCCGTCGCCGTCGGCATCGTCGTCGCCGTCGTCGGCCTCGCCGCGCTCGACGTACTCCCCATCGTCGTCTCCGCGCTCGCCGGCTCCGTCGCCATGGTCGTCGCCGGCGTCATCCGGCCCGGCGAACTCTACGACGCCGTGCAGTGGGACGTCATCTTCCTGCTCGCCGGCGTCATCCCGCTCGGCCTCGCGCTCCAGCGCACCGGCGGCGCGGAGTTCCTCGCCGAACTCGTGTTGCTCGCCAGCGGCGTCCTCCCCGCCGTCGCCGTCCTCGGCCTGTTCTACCTTCTCACCGTCGCCCTCACCAACGTCATCTCCAACAACGCCGCCGTCGTCCTCATGATACCCGTCGCGTACGAGGCCGCGCTCGAACTCGGCGCGGAGCCGTTCTCCTACCTCCTCGCCGTCACGTTCGCCGCCTCCACCGCGTTCATGACCCCCATCGGCTACCAGACCAACCTGTTCGTCTACGGTCCCGGCGGCTACACGTTCGGCGACTACTTCCGTGTCGGCACGCCCCTGCAGCTGGTGTTCGCCGTCGTGACGACGGTCGGCATCTGGGCGTTCTGGGGCGTCTGAGAGGGGGAGAGCGTCCCCGGCGCGGGACCTACGCGACGGTCGCCGCGACCAGCCGGTACGCCAGCGCCACCGCGTTGTCGGCGTCCGAGAAGTAGCGGTCGAGCCCTCCGGCGACCGCTTCGCGGACGGCCGGTAGTTCGGCGTCGTCCACGTCTTCGAGCGCGACGAGTATCGGTCCGGAGTCGCTCGTCATGTGCGCCCAGAACCCCGCGGGGAGACGGCGGGGTACGAGCCCGCCGACCACTCCCTTCGCGTCCGGTCCGTCGAGTCGGGTGTAGATTCCGTCACGATCTCTCCAGGTGGTCGGGGTGGTCGTCGGTCGTCTCGTCCGGCGACGGCGGAACCTTCCGCCACGGCCGCGGGACGAACATGGGCACCGCGTCGAGGTACTGCCGGTACCGGTCACCGAAGGCTGCGACGAGGTCCCGCTGTTCGAGCGTCACGCCGACCAGGATGTAGACGGTCGCGGCGGCGGCGAACAGGAGGTGGCCGACCGTCATGCGTGGGGTGACCCAGAACGCGACCAGGAAGCCCGTCATGATCGGATGGCGGACGTACCGGTAGGCCGCGGGCGTCTGGAACTCGATCGGTTCCGGGTCGCGGCCGTCGCGGTACTCCCTGACCTGCCGGAGCCCCATCAGGTGGTCGCCGTCGATCATCTCGGTGGCCGCGAGCATGAACAGCCAGCCGCCGAGGTAGACCGCCCAGAGCACCCACGCCAGGACGCCCTCTATCTCCCAGACGACGCCCGGAAGCGGCCGCCAGCCCCACATCAAGACGACGAGCGCGACGCCAGCCAGCAGGACGTACGTGCTCCGCTCGACCGGTTCCGGAACGAGCCGCGTCCACCGCTCCTTGAACCACGGCCGGGCCATCAGGCTGTGCTGGAGGCCGAACAGGCCGACGAGGGCCAGGTTCACGACGACCGCCTCCGTCAGCGGAACGGCCGGCCCCGAGTCGACGGTCTTCGGCAGGAGGTCCACGTCGGCGAGGAACCCGATCGCGTACGCGACCGTCGCCAGCGCGAAGACGTACGCGAACAGGCCGTAGGCGAACGCCGCGTACCGTCGAGTGCGACCGTCGGCCATCTCAGCTCACCCCCTCGCGCGCGGTCGGTCGCCGGTCGGGTCGGCGAGCGTCGTCCGACTGCCGTCCGCGACGCGTCTCCGCGACCGAGTTCTCGTACTCGTCGGCGTCCAGTATCGTCAGGTACGCCCGGCCGACGGTGAACACCGGGCGGGCGGGGAGCCGCGCCTCGCCGAACGTCGGGTTCTCCGACATCCCGGCGGAACTGCCGAGATCGTCACCGTCGAGCTGGGCACTCCCGTCGATGATGGGGAACAGCCGTCGCGTCAGCACCGTCGCGTCCTGTCCGTTGGGGACGGGCGTCGCCAGCGTGATATCGCCGAGGTCGAAGAGGCGGTCGGCGGCTAGCTCGGCGAGCCGGATCATCGGGCGCGACCGCAGCACCCGTTCCGGGAGCCTGCGGCTCACCGCGTTCGCGGCCCCGACGACCGGTCCGGCGTCCATCGACGCGGTCCACCGGAGCGGCGGGTCCGCCATCTCGACGACGAGGTCCATGGGACCGGCCCACTCGACCGAGATGTCGGCCAACTGGACGTGCTCGGCCGCAGCCCTCCAGTACCGCGGACAGGCGGTGTCGAGCCGCGGGCCGTCGACGTAGATCGACCACTCCCCGTCGGGCGACCGGTGCCAGACCGACGTGAACGGCGCGAAGTCGTTCTGCCGGGCGACCCGGAGCGCGAGCACGTGGCCGGAGTCGAAGGGATGGGCCAGCACTCCCCACCAGTGCTGGTGTTCGTGACCTGGAACCGGCGACCGCTGGACGCGGGGTCGGATGCGCCGGACCGCCGACTCGACGTCGACCGTCGGAGCCACGGTCACTCCTCCCCCTCGACGCCCGCGACCAGTTCGCGGAACGCGTCGAGGTCGAACGCCTTCAGCGTCTCCGTGGTGACGTTGCCCGACCGCCCGAGTTCGAGCACGACGCGGGCGGCGGTCTCGTCGTCGGGGAAGTCCGCGACGAGGACGCCGTCGTACCGCCCCATCACGACGAAGAACTCGCGTAGCTCCCCGCCCGCCGACTCGATGAGGGCTCTCGCGTGCTCCGTCCGGTCGGGGCTCTCCTCGACGTTCTCGATGCCGGTCCGGGTGAATCGGGTCAGGACGACGTAGGTTGGCATGGTACTGGTAGCGTCCGAGCCCGGGCGCGCACCGGGGTCGTGACGCGGATGCCAAGGAGTACCACGCGAACCGTCTTGTAGATGCCCAGTGAAATATTTCGCCGCGTGAAAGCGCCCGTCGTCTCCCGGCCGGCGTAGCGTCTCACTCGGGCTCGTCGGACGGGGCGAGGGCGGCGACGTCGTCGAGCGGCGTGGCCTCGCGCCGGACGCGCTCGTACACCGACTCCGCCCACGCGAACGCGGCCGGCGCGTCCGTGTCCACGACCGCGTGGAGCACGCCCGTCTCCACGTCGTGACAGCAGATGCCGACGCGGTCGTCGTAGATACCGAGCCCGCACCACCTGCCGTCCGGGAGCGAGTCGTGGAGGAACGTGGTGCAGTTCTCGCACGCGGCGGTCTCGGCGACCTTCGCCGGGTTCCACGAGACCACCGCCTCCAGCACGTCCGGCGAGTAGACGAACTCGAACTCCATGCCGTCGAGGATGGACCGGCACGCCGCCTCCAGGTTGCTCGACTTCACCACCGTCGTGCCGAACCCGCGCATAGAGCCGGAGCCCTCGATGAGCTGCGTGACGCGCTCGACCGGCCGGTACGGGTAGCCCGGCCCCGGGTAGGAGACCACCGCGTCCGCGAACAGGTCGACCGAGAACCCCTCCATCTCGCGCGGCAGCCACCGCCAGACGTCGCGGAGCTTCCGCTCCGTCGCCATCGCGCCGCACAGCTCCCCGAATCGGTCGACGACGAACCCGCCGAGCCGCGTGAGTTCGTACGTCGGGCCGTCCCGCGTGATCCACTGCCGGCTCTCGAAGTCGGCGAGAACCCGTCCCATCGTCGGCGAGGACGCCCCGGTCGCGGCGCACAGATCGCGCCGGTCGCGAGGGGCGTCCGCCAGCGCGTCGAGGACGCCGACGCGGTGCTCCGAGCGCGCCAGGAACTCGATCTCGTCGAGCGGCGACTCCGCGCCGCCGTCGGCTCGTGGTGCGTTCATACCCCCTATACGCGCCCTCGTAGATTACTCTTGTCCGCCGACCCCTCCGCCCGGTACGCGCCGCCGCTCAGTACAGCGGCCCGCCGTCCGGCACCTCGCGGTCCGGCACGACGAGCACGGGGTTGCCGTCCTCGCCCGGCACCCCGACCGTCAGCGCCTCCGACTCGAACCCCGCGACGTTCACCGTCCCGAGGTTCGTCGCGCACACCACCTGCCGTCCAACCAGCGACGCCACGTCGTGGTTGTACCCGAGCTGCGCCGCCGACCGAACCTCCTCGTCGCCGAGGTCCACCCACAGCTTCGCCATCTCCGGCTTCCTCGTCTCCGGGAACGGCTCCGCGTCCGTCACCGTGCCGACCCTGAACTCCGTCTCGAACGGGCTCTCCATCACACTCGTCCCGAATCGTCGGAGCGGTTTAACTCCGGGGCATCGGGTGAAAAGCGACGGTCGAAGCGAGCGGTCGCGCCGCGACCGGTAGAACGGTCCCGGACGGAGCCGTCCGGGAGTGGTCGTCGCGCCGGCCACCGCCAGTCGCCCGTTCTGCCCCGACTCCCGCACGGAGCGGCGTTCGACGCGCCGCCCCTTTAAGTCATTACTTCACGCAGAGTAATGACTTAAAGGCCCGGCGTGGCCGTCCCCCGGTTCCCGGTCTCGGCACCCGGCTCGCCACCGCCAATGGTTTCGTCGCCGCGTTCCAACCCCGGACATGGCTCGGGAAGTCACCCACCACGCCACCGGCCCGCTCAGGCTCGACGAGAGCGACATCGACCCCGAGAAGGGCGACGTCGCCGTCTGCCTCTGCGGGCTCTCCTCCGAGTACCCCTACTGCGACGGCTCGCACCGCGCCACCGAGGACGAGGACTCCGGCGTCCGCTACAAGTACGAGGACGACGACGCGGAGGGACCCCGGCGCGAGATCGCGGAGATCGTGTACGACGAGTAGTCGGGAGCGAAACGCTTTACCCCGTCTCCGCGCTACGGATGCACGCGGGACCGTGGGGTAGCTTGGTATCCTTGCGCCCTTGGGTGGCGTTGACCGCGGTTCAAATCCGCGCGGTCCCATTCTCAGATTCCGTCGAGGCGATCGAAGGCGAGAACATCGATTTCGAGGCCGTGGCGAAGCACGACGAGCTGCGCGAGCGCGTCGTGCAGCATCGGTTCGTGTGGGAGTACACGCGGACCGACGCAGGCGAGATCGAGGCCTACTCGTTCGCGTGGGAGCCGGGCCACAGCCAACCGCTCACGCCCGAGATCGACCTAGTGGTCATCGGCTACGTCAAGCAGTACCTGGAGCATCACGGCGTGGGAGACCCGTTCGCGGTGATCGGTATCGTCGGGTACCCGTGCTCGTTCATCGTGCTGTGGTCGTTCCGGGGAGAACCGCAGTAGCACGGGACACCTTCACTCGTCTCGTAGCTCCGCCGCCCTCTCCCGATGCTTCACCGACTCCTCGCCCCGCCCGAGTTCCTCCAGCACGTCGGCGTAGCCGCCGTGGAGGTCGGGATCGTCGGACGAACGGTCCAGAGCCTGCTCGTAACGGCTGGCAGCCTCCCGGAGCCGTCCCCGCGCCTGCAGAATCACGCCGCAGGTGTGCTGGGCGGGCGCGTAGTCGGGGTTGAGGGCGACGGCGCGCTCGGCGTGGGATTCGGCTTCGTCCAGCCGACCCTGCTCGTGGAGTAGCCAGGCGTAGTTGTTGTGCGCGGGAACCCAGTCCGGTCGGCGGTCGAGCACCGCCTCGAACTGGGCTTCGGCGGCCTCGAAGCGGTCCCACTCCCGAAGGAGGAGGGCGTAGACGTGGCGGGCGTGGACGTGGTCCGGGTCGAGGTCGAGTGCGCGCCGGAAGTGGCGCTCTGCCGCCTCGCGGCGCTCCTGGAACCGGAGGAGCGTCGCCAGGCCGACGTGCGCGTCGACGTGGTCGGGGTCGCAGTCGAGGGCGCGCTCGAACCGGGCCTTCGCGTCGTCGGGACGGGCGCGCTCCTGGTGGAGGAGCGCGTACTGGTAGTGAGCGTCGGCGTATTCGGGGTCGGCGTCGAGCGCTCGCTCGAGGGCGTCCTCGGCCGCGTCGAGGTCGCCGGCGTCGCGCAGCTCGACGGCGGTCGCCGCGCGGGCGCTCGCGTCGGTCCGGGGTTCGTCCGGCATCGGTCGTTCGGACTCGTCTCGGCGACCGACGTAGCGTTTTCGTTCGTCGGGGTGACGCGAAGCCGAGTCGAACTCCCGCCCGGGAGAGCAACGTTTTTGACGCGGTAGCGTGACGCCCCGCCCGGGCCGGACGAGTGAGCCCGGTGGCTGGCGCGAACTCCACGCGGCGGAATCGGAGTGCACCCACTGACAGGGTCGGTGTCCCACTATCTCTCTCGCTTTCGTGATACGTTTCGAGCTTCGGAGCCGACGGCGTCAGACGCACGTGCGACGCGTTTCGACTGGAAACCCCCAGACGGTGATGGGTCGGTCCGTAGACCGGTCGGGAGCGAGTACGGGTCGCGGAACGTGTTGGCGTTCGTGAGCGGGCGGTAAGATAGGGTGAACGAGCGTCGGGCGTCGCGCACGCGTTGAACCATGCGAAACTTCTTACGCGATGGCGCGTAACCCTCACCTCGAATGGCTACCGCGGAGAACCAGGAACTCGTCGACCGGTTCGAGCAGTTCTACCGGCGGTACTACAGCGACGAGATCGGACAGCTCGCGCGGAGCTACCCGAGCGAGCAGCGCTCGCTGTACGTCGACTGGACGGATCTCTACCGGTTCGACCCCGACCTCGCCGACGACTTCATCTCGCAGCCCGGACAGCTCATCGAGTACGCCGAGGAGGCGCTCCGGCTCTACGACCTCCCGGTGGACGTGAGCCTCGGGCAGGCCCACGTCCGCGTCCGCAACCTCTCGGAGATCACGGAGATACGCGACATCCGGGCGCGCCACGTCAACAACCTCGTGAGCGTGCAGGGGATGGTGCGGAAGGCGACGGACGTGCGGCCGAAGATCACGGAGGCGGCGTTCGAGTGCCAGCGCTGTGGCACGCTCACGTACATCCCGCAGTCGGGCGGTGACTTCCAGGAGCCCCACGAGTGCGAGGGCTGCGAGCGCCAGGGACCGTTCAAGATCAACTTCGACCAGTCGGAGTTCGTGGACAGCCAGAAGCTCCGCATCCAGGAGAGCCCCGAGGGCCTCCGGGGCGGCGAGACGCCACAGAGCATCGACGTGCACGTCGAGGACGACGTTACGGGCGAGGTGACGCCCGGCGACCACGTGAACGTCACCGGCATCCTCCACCTCGACCAGCAGACCTCCGGCGGCGAGAAGTCGGCGGTGTTCGACGTGTACATGGACGGTCTGTCGGTCGAACTGGACGAGGAGGAGTTCGAGGACATGGACATCACGGAGGAGGACAAGACGGCCATTATCGAACTCTCCACCGAGCCCGACATCTACGAGCAGATGGTCAACTCCATCGCGCCCTCCATCTACGGCTACGAGCAGGCGAAGATGGCGATGATCCTCCAGCTGTTCTCGGGTGTCACGAAACATCTCCCTGACGGCTCCCGGACGAGGGGAGATCTCCACATGCTTCTGATAGGTGACCCCGGTACGGGGAAGAGTGCGCTGCTCCAGTACATCAGGAACATCGCCCCGCGTTCGGTGTACACCTCCGGCAAGGGGTCGTCCTCGGCGGGTCTGACGGCGGCGGCGGTTAGAGACGACTTCGGCGACGGCCAGCAGTGGACGCTGGAGGCCGGCGCGCTCGTGCTCGCCGATCAGGGCATCGCGGCGGTGGACGAGCTGGACAAGATGGCCGCGGACGACCGGTCGGCCATGCACGAAGCGCTCGAGCAGCAGAGCATCAGCGTGAGCAAGGCCGGGATAAACGCCACCCTCAAGTCCCGGTGCTCGCTGCTGGGCGCGGCGAACCCGAAGTACGGTCGGTTCGACCAGTACGAGCCGATCGGCGAGCAGATCGACCTCGAACCCGCGCTCATCTCGCGGTTCGATCTGATCTTCACGGTCACGGACCAGCCGGACCCCGACCACGACAGCGAACTCGCGGAGCACATCCTCACGACGAACTACGCGGGCGAGCTGAACACGCACCGGTCGGAGGTCGCCACGTCGAACGTCTCGGAGGAGGAGGTCGCGGCGGCGACGGAGGAGGTCGAGCCGGACATCGAGGCGGAGCTCCTGCGGAAGTACGTCGCGTACGCGAAGCGCACCTGCTACCCGACGATGACCGACGAAGCGCGCGAGCGCATCCAGCAGTTCTACGTGGATCTCCGGTCGAAGGGCGCGGAGGAGGACGCGCCGGTGCCGGTGACGGCCCGGCAGCTGGAGGCGCTGGTGCGGCTCGGCGAGGCGTCCGCCCGCATCCGGCTCTCCGACGACGTGACCGCGGAGGACGCCGACCGCGTCATCGAGATCGTGCGGTCGTGCCTGCAGGACATCGGCGTGGACCCGGAGACCGGCCAGTACGACGCGGACGTGGTGGAGACGGGGATGTCGAAATCACAGCAGGACCGCATCCGGAACATCAAGGGCCTCATCGGCGAGATGGAGACCGAGTACGAGGAGGGTGCGCCCGTCGAGGAGGTGCTCGCGCGCGCGGAGGAGGTCGGCACGGAGCGCTCGAAGGCCGAACACGAGATCGAGAAGCTCAAGCAGCGCGGCGAGGTGTACGAGCCGAGCACCGACCACCTGCGGACGACGTGACCGCACCGTCGTCTCGAAGATGACCCGCTTCGATCTCACCCGCCGGCTCGAACCCGGGATGCCCGTCTACCCCGACGACCCGCCGGTCGAGTGCGAGCCGTGGACGACTCATGAGGGAGACGGCTACCGCGTCAGCCGGCTCTCGCTCGGCACGCACGCGGGGACGCACGTGGACGCGCCGGCCCACACGGAACCCGACCCGGACGCCGTTCCCGGGCCGTACACCATCGACGAGTTCCCGCCGGAGGCGTTCGAGTTCCGTGCTCGGCTCGCGGACGTCACACACTACGGCGATCGGGAGGCCATCGCCCCGGACGACCTGCCGATGCTCGACGGCTGCGACCTGGTCGTCGTCCGGACGGGCTGGGCGGCCCACTGGGGCACGGACCGCTACCGCGACCACCCGTACCTCTCGGCGGCGACGGCGCACCGACTGGCCGACGCGGGCGTCTCGGTCGCACTCGACGCGTTCGGCCCCGACCCGACGCCGTCCCCGAACGCGACCGACGACGAACCCGGGAGCGTGCCCGCCCACCACGCGCTCCTCGGCGGGGGCTGTCTCGTCGTGGAGAACCTCGCGCCGCTCGACGACCTCGCGGCCGCCGTCGGCGACGACGCCGTCGCGCTGCGCGCGTACCCGCTCCCGGTCGCGGACGGCGACGGCGCACCGGCGCGCGTGGTTGCAGAGGTGTAGGGCGAGCAGCGTCCGGCGCGTTCTCGTCCGCACAGTGTCGGGGACCGTCGACCCAGCCATCAACACTCAAGCCCGTCCCAGTCCAACCGCCACCGTGCACGACCGAGCCGAGGCCGCAGCCGAACGCTCCCGCCGCGCGTTCGACGCCGACCCCGCCGTCGTCGCGTCCGCGCCCGGTCGCGTCAATCTCGTCGGCGGCCACACCGACTACGAGGAGGGGGTCGTGCTCCCGGTCGCCGTCGACCGCCGCGTCGCCGTCGCCGCCAGCCCTCGGGACGACGGCGTCGTTCGCGCGCGGTCCACCGCGTTCGACGCCGGCGCGTCCTTCCCCGCCGCCGACCCCGAGCGCGGCGACCCCGCGTGGGCCGACTACGTGAAGGGCGTCGCGTGGGCGCTCGGCGACGCCGGCCACGCCGTCGGCGGAGCGGACCTCGCCATCGCCGGCGACGTGCCGCTCGGCGCGGGTCTCGCGTCCTCCGCCGCGCTCGAAGTCGCCGTCGCTCGCTCGCTCGCCGCAGTCTGGGGCGTCGATGCGTCCGACCGCGACCTCGCCGCCGTCGCCCACCGCGCCGAGACGGCGTTCGTCGGCGTGGACTGCGGCGTCATGGACCAGCTCGCCGCCGCGCTCGGCCGTGACGACGCCGCGCTCCTGCTCGACTGCCGCACCCGCGACGTGCGACCGGTCCCCCTGGACGGAGCAGCCATCGTCGCCGTGGACACGAACGTCCGGCACAGCCTCGTGGACTCCGCGTACAACGACCGCCGCGCCGCCTGCGAGCGCGGCGTCGACCTGCTCGCCGACCGACTCCCGAACGTCACCGCTCTCCGCGACGTGTCACCGGACGACCTCGCCGCCCACCGCGACGCCCTTCCCGAGACCGTCGCCCGCCGCTGCGAGCACGTCGTCCGCGAGAACCGGCGCGTTCGCCGGGCCGCCGACGCGCTCGACCGCGGTGACCTCGCCGCCACCGGCGAGGCGATGTTCGACTCCCACCGCAGTCTTCGGGACAACTACGAGGTCAGCTGTGACGAACTCGACGCCGTCGTCGAGATAGCTCGGGGCGTCGACGGCGTCCACGGAGCCAGGATGACCGGCGCGGGCTTCGGCGGGAGCGTCGTCGCGCTCGTTGACCCGCAGGCTGTCGGCGAGTTCCGGACGGCCGTCGAGCGCGAGTACCCAGCACGGACCGGAAGGGAGCCCGACGTGTACGCCTGCGAACCGGACGAAGGCGTGAGAATCGAGTCGGGTTAGTCGCGGCCGCCGAGCTTCCGTCGAACCCACTGGACAGTCGGTACGATCGGGCCCGGAATCTTGCCCTTGCGCTGCCCCCTGCGTTCGAGTTCGTCAGGGTCGTAGTCGCTCATCGTATCGTACTGGTCCGCAATGAGTTAAAAAGCTACTGCGGCTCCGAGCAACAGCAGTCCGGCGGAGAAGCAGGGCTGCTGGACCCGGAAGAGCACGCTCGACCAGCGGGTCTCGCCCGCGTTCGCCTCCACGAACCCGCTGTACGTCCGAACGAGTTCCGCCCTCCACGGGCGCTCCTCGAAATCGTCGGCCACGAGACGCGGGAGGAACTCGTCCTTCACCCCGACGAAGATATCCGATTCACTGAACGCTTCGACGCCGAAGACGACCGAGGCGAGAAGGAGCGTTCCACCGACAGCAGTCAACGCGGGCTGTAGCTGTCCGTCCGCGAACCGCTGGAAGGACACCAACACGTCGAGGAGCAGCGCCGTCACGCGAACCGTCCGCATAGACTTCCCTTCGAGTTCCGACACCGTCTCGCGCTGCGCGTCGAGCGTTCTGCACGCCTCCTGGTAGCTCGTCTCTAACCGCTCGTCGTCCCAATCGCCGCTCGTGGCGGGCCTGCTGCGTTACCGGTTAAAAACCTGCGGCCGGGACCGGGACAGTCGTCGCACTACGCCGCAGCTTCGGGCAGCGGCGCGACGGCGAGTTCGACGTGGACGCCCTCGACGTCCCACTCCGCCTCGTAGCCGTCCTCGACCTCGCCGAGTTCGGCGGCGCGCACCTCCTCCCTGACGAGGTCCTCGCGCTCCGCGACGAGTTGCGCGACGCGGTCGTCGAACACCATCACGTCGAGGCGGATGCGGCGGTCCACGTCGAGGTCGAGGTCCTTCCGCATCTCCTGGACGCGCCGGATGACCTCGCGGGCGTACCCCTCGCTCTCGATGTCCTCGGTGAGCGTGGCGTCGATGTAGACGACGCCGCCGTCGAACTCGGCCCCGGCCACGTCGTCGGGCGTGACGCGCTCGAACTCCACCATGTCGTCGGTTACCTCGACCTCGCGGCCGAGTCGGTCGGCGACCGCGTCGCGGAGCGCGGGCAGGCTCGGCTCGGCGACCTCGACCTCGTTGAGCGCGTTCATCACCTCGCCGGCGTCGTCGCCGAACGCGGGGCCGAGCACGCTCATGTCGGCGCGCGCCGAGTACGAGAGTTCGGCCCACTCGTCGCCCGGCTCGACGACGGCGACCTCGCGGGCGTTGAGGCGGTCGGCGACGAGGTCGGCGTACTCACGGACGTGGTCGGCGACGCGGTCGTCGTCGGCGTCCACGACGACGCGCCGGACGGGCCACCGGAGCTTCCGGCCGGCCTGCTGGCGGGCGTTCGACCCCGCCTCCTCGAC
>CAZYYH010000028.1:0-15570 GCA_964651725.1 uncultured Halobacteriales archaeon
GGTCGCGGAGCGCGTCCGCTACCCGCGCCGCCGCGTACGTCGTGCACATCCCGCGTTCGCGGGAATCCGTGTCGTCAAGGCCGATGACCGTCACTGGCCGGGCGTTGGTGGTTGCGGGGCTAAGGGGTTTCGGGACCATCGATACGTCTCGGCGTTCTTTCGACGATTACCGGCCGACCATCCACCGCGAGCGGCACGCGCGGGAGGTCCTCGACGGGCGACAGTTCGGCGCCTTCGAGTCCTGTTGGTCTCGAAAGGCCTCGCACTCACGAGGACGCAAGGCGACGGTCCGCGGTCGGCGTCCCGCCGGCCACCCGGCCGGTCCGAGCGACGTTGCCTACCACCTGCCTATAAACTTCATAGGTGTAATAGAATGTAATATTTTGTAATATATTGTAATAACCCATCATTTATAAGGGATGGGGTGGCGCACCCGTGGCGACGGCGCACAATCCGCGACGCCATCGACCGCGACGCCGGACGAGTTTAGGGCTCGGGCGACGAACGGACAGTCACGGGGGAGCTATGGAGGATTCGACTGACGGACGACCGACGAGCGCGTCCCGCCGGGGGTTCCTGCGCGCGGCCGGCGGCGCAGCGACGCTCGGGAGCGCCGGCGTCGCACAGGGCCAGGAGGTCGCGGAGACCTACGAGTTCGGCGGCCAGGTCTCGGGCTGGCAGGGTCGCGCGCCGGCCGCCATCGAGGGCGAGACGAACCCGACGCTGAACCTCGAAGCCGGCCAGACCTACGAGTTCGTCTGGGAGAACCTCGACGGCGCACCTCACGACTTCACGCTCTGGGACGCCGAGGAGAACGTGATCGAGCAGACCGACACCGTCACCGAGCAGGGCGGCACGGCGTCGATGACGGTGACCGTCGAGAATCAGGTGTCGAACTACGTCTGTACGATCCACCCGAACACGATGCTCGGGACGGTGACGTACGGGGAGGCCGGCGGCGCGGAGGGAGTGGGCACGCCGTTCGGCCTGCCGTGGTCGCTGCTGATGCTCGGCGGGTTCATCGTCGTCGCGGTGCTGTCGCCCATCGCGTTCGCCCTGGTGCTGTGGCGGGAGTACCTGTCGCGAGGCGACCGGCCGGGCGACCGCGCGGGGACGGAGTCGCGGCGATGAGCGGGGGTCGGTCGACGTAGTCGCCGGACCGAACACATAAACCTACCGACTGCGGGCTGAAAATCGAGGGATAGCGGCCCGGCACCTGGGGGAAACGCATAAATGCGATGAGGTGCTTACAAACGGGTATGTCCCGGTCCGCACTGGTCGAGAACGTCACCGCGATGCTGCGTGACGCGGGGTTCGTGGTGAGCGACCGGTGTGCGATCCGTCCGAAGAGCTTCGACATCGCGGCACGGCGGGGCGAGGACCTCATCCTCGTGAAGATACTCGGGAACATCGACGCGTTCGATGGGCCGACCGGCGCGGAGATGCGCCGACTCGGCACGTACCTGAACGCGACGCCGCTCGTCATCGGCCTCCGGACGCGCGACGAGGAACTCGAGCCGGACGTCACCTACTTCCGGCACGGCGTGCCGGTGCTCTCGCCCGACACCGCGATGAACCTGTTCGTGGAGGGCGTGCCGCCGCTCATCTACGCCGCACCCGGCGGCCTCTACGTCAACATCGACAGCGACATCCTCCGCGACGAGCGCGAGAAGCGCGGGTGGAGCCTCGGTCGGCTCGCCAGCGAACTCGGCGTGTCGCGGCGCACCGTCTCGAAGTACGAGGACGGCATGAACGCGTCCGTCGAGGTCGCCGTGAAGCTCGACGAACTCTTCGAGCAGCCGCTCACGGGGCCGGTGAGCGTGCTCGACGGCGCGGAGGAGGTCCGCGACGCGGAGCCGACGCCCGACGACCCCGAGGCCGAACCCGAGGACGAGCGCATCATCTCGGTGCTCACCCAGGTCGAGTTCGACGTCCACCCGACGGCGCGCTCGCCGTTCAAGGCCGTCGGCGAGGACACAGAGGGGTCGGAGAACCTCCTCACCGGCCACTCCGCGCTCACGGAGACCGCGGTGAAGCGCGCCCGTCTCATGAGTTCGCTCGGCGCGGTCACCCACACGAAGGCCGTCTACTTCGTGGACGAGTCGAAGCGAGAGTCCATCGACGGCACCGCCATCGTCGAGCGCGAGGAACTCGAAGACATCGACGACCCCGACCTGTTCCGCGAACTCGTCCGCGAGCGCGGCGAGCACGAGGAGCCGGCCTGACCGGCGGCCGTCGCCCTACTCGCGTTTCACGTCCGTCGTCCGGTCCAGGCTGCCGCCCCGCCAGTCCAGCTGTAGTTCCATTCCTCCGTCGCCGCTCACGTCGAGGTCGTGCACGAACTCCCAGGTCGCGGTCGCGCCGGTCGCCACGTCGAGCGAGATGGCGGCAGCGGGTGCGTGCGCAACCATCGGGCCGACGCGGTCGAGCGCGCCGACGAACGTGCCATCGGCATCGCCGACGTTCGCCACGGTCAGCGTCGCGGTGACAGTGTCGCCGGGCGAGGCGGAGTCGGGTGCGGTGAACTCCCGCACTTCGAACGTCGTTGGCGGTAGCGCGAGGCGTTCGAGGGCGTCCTCCCGCAACGCGTGCTGGCCGCCCGGCCAGGTCAGCGTGGCGGCGTCGGCCGAGAGCGGTTTCGGCAGCCGGAACGCGAGCCAGCCCTCGCCGTCGTCGGCGCGATAGGCGAGGCCGCGGCCCCAGATGCGGCTGCCGTAGCCAATCTCGGTGGTCGCGGGGTACGTCTCGCCGTTCAGGTCGAGTTCGAACGCGCCCACGTCGAGCGAGCCGCCGTCCGCGACGGTCGCCACGAAGAACTGCTCGTCGCGGTCGCCGGTCGTCGAGATGGAGTCCGGCGAGTCCATCACTGCGAGTTCGGGGAGCACCGCCACGTCACTGACGGACGCGTCCGACTCGGCCGTCGTCGACGTGGCGTCCGTGGTCGTGGTGTCGGTCGTCGTCGCGTCATCGTCGGTGGTCGTCCCGGGGTCGGGGCTTCCCCCGCCGAGGCAGCCGGCGACCGACGGGACGGCGAGGGCGGCGAGGAGGCGGCGGCGGTTCATGCGTCGAACGTACCGGCGTTCCCGATAAGTGCTTTCAGGGGCGCTCGCACCTCGGACCGCCGACGTGACGCCCGGGTCGGCTGCGGCCATCGGTGGTTGTAGCGCAGTAGTTACCATATAACGGCGATAGCTCGTCAATAACAATGGCCGATGAACTCCTCTGACGGGATGACAGACGGGACCATTATGCTCGACGGACATCCCTTGGGAATCGGCCGGTTCGCCACGCTCGGCCGCCGCATCGACGATAGACTCCGGGAGCAGCCGTTCAACGTGGCGGGTTTCACGTTCGACGCGTACGACCGCCTCCTCGACGCCGCGATCGACGGGGACTACGAGTTCCTCACCGTCGCGGAGTACATCGAGGCGGACGCGCTCCCCGACCGGTTCGTCGTGCTCCGCCACGATGTGGACCGGCGCGCGCGCAACGCGCGGGCGATGGCACGACTCGAACGCGAGTACGGCGTCGCCTCGACCTACTACGTGCGGGAGCACCTGCTCGACCCGGAGTTCCTCGACGAACTCGTCGCGGACGGCCACGAAGTCGGCTACCACTACGAGGACCTGACGGCGGTCCGCGGCGACCGCGACCGGGCCGAGGCGCGGTTCGCGCGCAACCTCGACCGCTTCCGCGAGCACGTCGACGTGCAGACGGTGTGCGCGCACGGCAACCCGCTCACGGCGGTCCACAACCGCGACCTGCTACAGGGGAACGGTGCGCTCGACGAGCACGACCTCGTCGGCGACGCGTCGATCTCCGTGGACCACGACACGCAGGGCGACGCCGACCTCCGGTACTTCTCCGACACCGACCGCCGGTGGGGGAGCGAGGTGTCCGGGTTCGGATGGGTCCAGACGACGGAGGACCTCGCCGCCACCCTCAGGGGTGGGCACTGCGAGCGCGCGTACGTGCTCGCCCATCCGTGCCGGTGGTCGCGGACGCGCACGGGGCTCGCGGGCTCCGTCGCGTGGGACCTCGGCGCGGCGACGGCGAAGACCGTCGCCGGCGCGCTCCACGGCGGCAGGCGCACCGGGAGCGGGTGATCGACGGCGGGGTCAGGCGCTCGCGTCGCCGTACGTCCGATCCAGATAGGCGACGATGTCGTCGCTCTCCGACATCCCCTCGACGCCGTGTGCCCTGTCCACGATGACGGGCACGCCGGTCTGATCGCTTATCTCGCGGACCTTCTGGCGGTCGCCGTGTCCGGGCGGCACCTCGTGGCTCTCGTAGTCGAGGTCGAGGTCGTCGAGCTTGCGCCGGACCTTCGCGCAGTAGGGACAGCCGGGGAGTTCGTAGAGTTCCAACTGGGGCATGGCCGCAGGTAACGGCCGGAGCGTCAAGAGTGGCGTGGTAGCGGCGACGGGGGCCGGCGACGGAGCGGACGAGAGGGGGACGGAAGCGGTCAGGTCGCGGCGGACAGCACGCCGCCGGTGCGGACGAAGAAGTAGACGACGAACAGGATGGCGAGCACCCAGTGGCCGAGCCGGAGGTCGTCCCATTCGCCGACGGCGGCCTTCACGATGGGGTAGGAGACGATGCCGGCCGCGATGCCGTAGGCGATGGAGAACGTGAACGGCATCACGAAGATGGTGAGTGCGGCGGGGACGGCGAACGTGATGTCGTCCCACGCGATCTCGGCGACGTTCCGTAGCATGACGATGCCGACGACGACGAGCACGAGGTGGGAGGCGTAGGTGGGAACGGCGACGGCGAGCGGCACGACCGCGAGCGACGCGAGGAAGAGCACGGCGACGACGAGCGCGGTCATGCCGGTGCGGCCGCCCTCCTCGACGCCGGTGGCGGACTCGATGTACGTGGTGACGGTGGAGGTGCCGAGCATCCCGCCGACGGTGGTGCCGACGGCGTCCGACATCAGCGGCTTGTCGATGTCGGGGAGGTTGCCGTCCTCGTCGAGGAAGCCGGCGGCCTGCGAGACGCCGGTGAGGGTGCCGGCGGTGTCGAAGAAGTCCACGAAGAAGAACGTGAAGACGATGAGCGCGAAGGAGAACGGCTCGACCCGTCCGAGCCCCTCGACGAACGCGCCGGCGAGCGGCGTGATGTCGTAGGAAGCGGCGTTGTATGTGATAGGGGCGTCGGGAGCGAGCGGGACGGGGTTGGCGAGCGTGATGCCCATCTCCTCCAGCGCCGGGGCGTCGTGGGGGTACGCCGAGTAGCCGAGGGCGCTCGCGGCGTAGCCCATGACGGAGGTGGCGATGATGCCCACGATGATGGAGCCGCGGACGCCCCGCGCGTAGAGCGCGAGCGTGAGGAGGAGGCCGAGGACGGAGACGATTGCGACGGGATCGGCTGCGAACACGGGGCTGAAGGTGACGAACGTCGCGGTGCTCCCGGCGACGACGCGCATCTCCTCCAGGCCAATGATGGCAAGGAAGAGCCCGATGCCCGCGCCGACGGAGAGCTTCACGGGTTCGGGGAACAGCTTGATGATGTACTCGCGCGCCCCGACGGCGGTGAGGGCGATGAACAGGATGCCCTCGACGACGACGGCGGCGAGCGCGGTCGTCCAGTGGACGCCGAGTCCGATGACGACCGTGAACGCGAAGAAGGCGTTGAGGCCGAGGCCGGGCGCTTGCGCGAACGGCCGTTTCGCGTACAGCGCCATGACGAACGTCGCTGTCGCGGCGGCGATGATGGTCACCACCGCGATCATCTGGAACGTCCGCGCGGGGTCGATGCCATCGGGCTGAATGGCCTGCGAGAGGATGGCGGGGTTCACTACGACGATGTAGGACATCGTGAGGAACGTGGTGAGGCCCGCCAGTACCTCCGTCCGCGTGTCGGTGCCGTGCTCGTCGAAGTCGAAGTAGTCAGCGAACACCATGATGCACGTTCGAGCATCACCATGGGGGTCACTTAGCTGTTTTTGTACACGTTGGATTTCCAAGCCTGTTTGGACCGGATCGAGTGCCAGAATGCGCACGTTCGTGTGTATTCGACGGCGTAGTCGGCGGCTACTCCACGGTCCGGAGCGCACCCACGGGGCCGTCGGTGCGGGCGCGAGTGCGCTCGATGCCCTCGTCGCCGACCGCGATGAGCGCGAACACGCCCGTGACCTCGGCGTCCGCGCGGTTCGCGATGTCGAGCAGGAGTTCCTGCGTCTCGCCCGACCGGATGAGGTCGTCCACGACGAGCACGCGGTCGCCGGGGTCGATGGCGGACGCCGGTAGGTAGTAGGTCAGCTCGATGCCGGACTGGAGGCGCTGGCGCGACTCGATGAACTCCTCGACCGCGGTCTCCTTCGACTTCTTCGCGTACGCACACCGCGCGTCGAAGTAGCTGGCGAGCGCCGCGGCGAGCGTGATACCGTCCGTCGCCGCGGTCAGCACCACGTCCGGCCGGTCGAACGCGAACGTCTCCGCCGCCACCGGCGCGACGAGGTCGAGGAAGCGCTGGTCGAACACCACCTCGGAGTTGTCGACGTACCCCTCGTCGTCCACGCGGATGCGGGCGTCGAGTTCCGCGACGAGCGCGTCGCGGCCCGCGCTCTCCACCACCTCTCGGGCGCGCTCCACGCTCGGCAGCACGTGCCCGTTGACGTAGCGGTTGAGGTCGCCCGCCGGCAGCCCAGTGTCCGCGGCGAGTTCGTCGTACGTGCGCGTCTCCTTGAGCGTCCGGAGGACCGCGACCGCCTGTAGCTGGAGCGCGGCCTTCTCTGCGCGGTTCATGACCCGACGCTTACGATTCCACGACCATGAGTAATTCGGAACGCATCGGTGGCGAGTTTGGGCAGAGATGCACAACCGAGCAACGTGCGTCGGTCCGGCGGTCGTCACTCCCACCACCGGCTGCGCCGGTCGTCGTAGTCCGCGTCCACGAGCGGCGGCGGATACTCGTCGTCGGTGTACCCGAGGACGTACGCCAGCCGTGCCGCTACGTGCCATCCGCTCGCGTCGTTATCGATGCCCGCCACCACGATCGTCGCGTTCGAGTAGTACTCGAGCGCACCGTCCTCGTCCGGATCGTACCCGAACACTCGGCCGGCCGACCCGGCGTCGTCCCGCCAGTCGGTGTCCTCCGGCGAGTCGTAGAGTTCGATGACGATGTCCGCGGCCGTCCGACTCCCGACCGTCTCGAACCGTGGCGTCACCTCCAGAGTGCCGTCCGCTCCCTCCTCGAAGTACGTCAGGGCGTGCTCGACCTGACGGTCGTGGCCCGCCGCGACGCCACCGGTATCGACGTACACCGAGATGTTCCGGGACTGCCACGGGAGTGCGACCTCGGTCGCGTTCGGCTTCGGGAGCGTCGCCGCGTACTCCTCGGTCTCGCTCATCAGGGGCTGTGGCGCGTCGTCGTGACCGAGGCCGAGCACGTGCCCGAGTTCGTGCTTGACGACGTCCCGGGTGGTGCGGTCGTCGTAGCCGGCCATGACCTCGACGTGCGCGGTCACGGGCGGCGTCGAGCCGGGCTCGATGACGGGCGCACACCCGAGGTAGTCGCCGGTCTCGTCGCCGCACCGCGGTAGATGCTCCGTGAACGCGATCCGCACGTCCGGGTTGCTGGCGTTCGGCGCGAGCCGGAACGTGACGTTCGCGCCCGCGTACCGCCGGCCGTCGTCGTTCCAGTACGCGAGCGCCGCCGCGACGAGCGGCGTGACGTTCCGGTCGGCGTTCGCGTACTGCTCGACGCCGACGGTCACCGGGTTCCGCCCCCACTGGTTGTCCGGCGTGCTCGGAGTGGTGGTCCGCGGAGTCGTCGTTGTCGGCGTACCGGCCTTGGTGCCGGTCGAGGGAGCGGTCGTCGGTTCGGCGGTCGTGGTGGCCGTCGAGGGGGCCGTCTCGGTGGGGTTCTGGAGGACGCCGGTCGAGCACCCGGCCAGGAGGACTGCGCCGACCACGAGAAGGACGGGCCACTTCATCACGTCTACTCACCAGACCGGGGTGCCAAAAGGATGACGGCGACCGGCACTCAGTCGAGGAACGTCGCCGCGGTCCGTCGCTCCTCGCACTCCCGCCGGAGGCGATCGGCGAACGCCTCCGGGTCCACGTCGCCGGCCTCGCGCTCCCGACGGTCGCGGACGGAGATGGTGCCGGCGGACTCCTCGTCGCCGCCGACGATCACCATGTAGGGCACGCGGTCGTCGTGACCGTCGCGGATGCGGCGGCCGAGCGTCTCGTTTCGGTCGTCAACGTGGACGCGGAACCCGGAGAGGCGGTCGGCGACCCGTTCGGCGTACTCGCGGTTGTCCTCCGAAATGGGGATGATTCGGGCTTGCTCGGGCGCGAGCCACGGCGGGAAGTCGCCCGCGAAGTGCTCGGTGACGACGCCGACGAACCGCTCGAACGCGCCGAGGAGCGCGCGGTGGATCATCACGGGGCGCTGCTCCTCGTTGTGCTCGTCGACGTAGATCAGGTCGAAGCGCTCGGGCTGGACGAAATCTAGCTGGACGGTGCCGATCGTCCACTCGCGGCCGATGGCGTCCTCGTGGTCCGCGCCGACCTTCGGGCCGTAGAACGCGCCCTCGCCCTCCGCGACCGCGTAGTCGAGGCCGGCCGCGTCGAGCGCGTCGCGGAGCGCACCTTCGGCGCGGTCCCAGAGCGCGTCGTCGCCGAACGCGTTCTCGGGCCGGGTCTCCAGCTTGAAGGTCACGTCGAGGTCGAAGTCGCGAAGGATGGACTCGACGCGGGCGAGGGTGTCCGCCACCTCGTCCGCAATCTGGTCCTCGCGGACGAACGCGTGGCCGTCGTCCTGCGTGAACCCCCGGACGCGGAGGAGTCCCGACAGCTCCCCGGACTGCTCGTTGCGGTAACACGTGCCGAACTCGGAGAACCGGACCGGGAGGTCGCGGTACGACCGGCGCTCGCGCCGGTAGAGATACGCGTGGTTCGCGCAGTTCATCGGCTTCAGGCCGTACTCCCGGGCGTCGTCGCCGTCGCCCTGCTCCCACACGAACATCTCGCCCTGCTCGGTGAAGTGCTCGTAGTGCCCGGAGGTCTTCCAGAGGTCGGCCCTGTTGAGTTCCGGAGTCTTCACCTCGTCGTAGCCGAGCGCGTCGTTGTGATCGCGGACGTACGATTCGAGTTCGCGCCGAACCCGCATCCCGTTCGGGTGCCAGTGGACGCAGCCCGGCGAGTGCTCGGGCACGGAGAACAGGTCGAGTTCCGTGCCGATGCGCCGGTGGTCGCGGCGCTCGGCCTCGCGGCGGCGCTCCCAGAACGCCTCCAGGGCGGCCTCGGACTCGAACGCCGTGCCGTAGACGCGCGTGAGCTGGGGGTTGGATTCGTCGCCGCGCCAGTACGCCGCCGCGATCTCGCGGAGCGCGAACGCGGGTATCTCGCCCGTGGACGCGACGTGCGGCCCCGCACAGAGGTCTTCGAACTCGCCCTGGCGGTAGACGGAGACGGACTCGCCGTCGGCTTCGAGGTCGTCGAGGAGTTCGCGCTTGTACGGCTGGTCGGCGAGGCGCTCCCGGGCCTCGTCGTCGGAGACCACCTCGCGCTCGATGGGGTGGTCCGCCTCGACGATGTCCTCCATCTCCGCCTCGATCCGGTCGAGGTCGTCCTCGTCCACGTCGACGCCATCGAAGTCGTAGTAGAAGCCGTCGTCGGTCGGCGGCCCGATGGCGAGATCGGCGTCCGGGTACAGCCGGCGGACGGCCTGTGCGAGCACGTGCGCCGCGGAGTGTCGGATCACCTGCCGGTACTCGTCGGACTGGGGCGTGACTATCACGATTTCGGCGTCGTCCGTGATGCGGTGCTCGGGCGCGACGAGATCGCCGTCGGACTCGTCCTGCGACCGGACCACTCCGGCGACCGCGTCCCGGCCGAGACCGGGGCCGATCTCGTAGGCCACGTCCTCGACCGTGACCGGGCCGTCGAAGTCGAGTGCCGTTCCGTCGGGGAGCGTTACCACTACCTGCCGTGACTGGTCCTGCATAGCTGATTCACCGTGAAGCGCTCGCGTGCGACGGCCGTCGCTCCCGAGGGGAGGCGGCCGGAGAACGCGTTTGACAGGTCAGTAGGTGGGTGTGCGGGCGAGCGCCCCGCGTGTAAAGCAGCCACCTACTGCCATCGCTCGGGCGGAGGAGCCTGACGGATAAAAGGGTTGTGTGCGGCGCGGGACTCGAAACCCCGACCTACCGCCGAGGCGGGAGAGAGGGTCGTCTCCTCGGCGTCCGCGCCGGGACTGGAGCCGCGTTCGGCGGCCGGGACGGACCGGCCGGCCGGGCGACACCACGGCGCGCCTACTCGCCGGTAACGTCACGCCCGGTCACACCAACGGAGTCCGGCATTTATTGACGCGGCCGCCGCCGGTCCATCGGGGAGAACCAGTGTTCTACCACGACGACGAACTCCAGTACGAGGTCGAGGTCGAGGAACCGGACCCGCTGTTCGCCAAGATGCTCCAGGAGGCCATCGGCGGCGTCGAGGGCGAGATGCGGGTGGCGCTCCAGTACCTGTTCCAGGCATGGGGGGTGCCCCAGGAGCACGAGAAGTACAAGCGGCTGCTGCTCGACACCGCGACCGAGGAGATCGGCCACATCGAGATGCTGGCGACCGCGGTGGCGAAGAACCTCGAGGGCGCGCCGGTCGAGCTCCGCGACCGGATGAGCCAGGACCGCGCGGTGAACGCGGCGATGAACGGCATGATGCCGCGCCAGATACTCTCGTCGGGCCTGAAGGCGCTGCCCGTGGACGGGAACGGCGTGCCGTTCGACGCGAGCTACGTCGTGGCGTCCGGCAACCTCGCCGCGGACATGTACGCGAACGTGATGGCGGAGTCCACGGGCCGGCTGATGGTGTCGCGGCTCTGGGAGATGACCGACGACCCCGGCATGAAGGACATGCTCGGCTACCTGCTCGCGCGCGACACCATGCACCAGAACCAGTGGCTCGCCGCGCTCGAGGACCTCGGCGACCCCGAGGACCAGTTCGACCACCTGCCCATCCCGGACAGCTTCCCGGACGACGGGGAGAACCAGGAGTTCAACTACGCGTTCATGTCCACGAACGTCGAGCCGGAGGCCGACCCGGAGATGCCGTGGACGCAGGGTGAGTCGGTGGACGGCGAGGGCGAGTTCTCGTTCGTCAACCAGCGCGACCTGACGGGCGCGCCGCCGGGCGTGAAGATGACGAACCCGAAGACGCACAACGAGGTGACGGAGCAGGGCGAGGACGACTGACCGGGTCGGCAGCTCACTCCCCGGCGTCGCCCTCGGCGTCCGCGAGCAGCTCGGACGCCGTCACGAGCGCATCGAGTTCGACGCCGGCGTCGGCGAGGTTCTCGCGCGCGCCCTCCTCGCGGTCCACGACGACGAGCACCCGGTTCACGACCGCGCCCGCGTCGCGGAGCGCCGCGACGGCGTCGACCGCGGACCGGCCGGTGGTGGCGATGTCCTCCAGCACCACGACCTCCTCGCCTTCGTCGAGTCGGCCCTCGATCCGGTTGCCGGTGCCGTACTCCTTCGCCGCCTTGCGCGCGATGACGTACGGCCGGCCGGTCTCGACGCTCGTCACCGCGACCAGGGGGACCGCGCCGAGTGCGACGCCCGCGAGCGTCGCGTCGCCGACGCCGAGCCGGTCGAGGCGGTCCGCGAACGCCTCGGCGATCCGGCTCAGACAGTCCGGATTCGTCTCGAAGAGGTACTTGTCGACGTAGTAGCTCGACGTGCCGCCGTGGGACAGTTCGAACTCGCCGAACCGGACGGCGTCCGCGGCGCGGAGCGCGTCGATGAGTGCCTGGTCCGTCATCGGTCGTGGACGCGCACCGCGGGGAGTTAAGCGGCGTGGAACGCGGCGGCGCGAGCCGGTGCAGTCGCGCCGAACGGTCGGCGCTCCGGCCGAGCGCGCCGGACGGCCCGCACGAACCGGTCGAGAGGCGGGCAACCGCCGGCCCGGAGACGGTCGGCGGGGCACGCGCCGACCGCGCCCCTAGATAGATAGCCACCCTCGTTTCGGGTGGCTTCGTATACAGATACAATCACTATCCGTATCCGACTCCTTGGTCCGGGCGAGACGATGACTCAGAGTCTACTCGATTCGGTCTCCCACGTCGCCGAGGACGAACGCGTGACGCAGACGGTGCTCAGAGCCGTCGCGGACGCGAAGGGTGTCGATCCCGTCGACCTCGACGTACCCCTCAACACCGTCGTCGACCCGGACGCCCTCGACGCGCTCCTCCGGTCCCGGCCCGGCGAACGTCAGCACTCCGCCAGCAGAGTCCAGTTCACGTACAGCGGGTACGAGGTCAGCGTCCACGGCACCGGGCGCGTGGCCGTGTCGGACGTGAAGCGATGAGCACCGGGACGAACTCCCCGGCCGTGTTCGAATGCTGCTCCCACTGCGGACGCCGATTCGAGCAGGACGTCCGGTATCCGGTCACCGTCGAGGAGGACGACGACGGCACGCTCAGTATACACTCCTTCTGCGACGACGACTGCCAGGACGCGTGGAACGCCGAGCGCTGAACGCGCCGTCACGTTCGACGCCCCGGACGAGACGTCGCCGCGGTCCGACCGGGCGCTCCCTCACCTCCGGCCGGCGGTCGCGTCCAGTGCGGCCTCGTTCTCGAACAGCAGTCCGCAGAGTTTGCGGTGTGCGGCCCGCACGTGCGTGTTGAACGTGGGCTGTGCGATGTCGAGCGAGGTCGCCACCTCGCTTCCCGTCCGCGTGCGCGGCGTCTCGAAGTAGCCGCTAAAGTAGGCGATGCGCAGGACCTCTAGCTGGCGGTCCGTGAGTTCGTCGGTCAGCGCCGCGCGGAACTCCGTGGGCGTCCGGCGCGACCGCTCGCGCGACCGGTGAGCCACGAGTTCCGCGCTCGGGTACTGGCTCCGGAACATCGACACCACGCCACGGACGTCGCGGTCCGCCCCGAACTCCGCGAGGAGCGTCGCCGTCCCGCCCGACGCAGTGAGGCTCCGGGGCACCCCGCCGTGATCGACGACGGTCGCACAGAGACTCCCGTCGGCCGGCCGGGCGTCGAACAGGCAGACCGGCTCCCCGTCCTCCTCGTGCTCCGAGACCAGGGTGAGGTCCTCGACGGGCAGTCGTCGAGCCGAGTCGCGGAGCGTCGACGCCGTCACCCCGCGAGTCGAGAAGAACAGGCGCAGCCCGCCGTCCGACTGCGACGCGACGTTCTCCAGGGCCATCTCGCAGTCGAGTTCGTCCGCGACCGCCGCGACCGGGAGGTCGGCGGCCCCGATCTCGAACTCGAGTTCCGTGATCTCGTCGCTCACCAGCGCCTTCTTGCTCTCGACCGCGTTTACCGCGTACGCGATGGTGTCGCTCAGCTCCGCCAGCACCGACCGTTCGAGGTCACCGAACACGCCGGGGCGGTCGGCGTACACGTTCAGGACGCCGTAGAGCGAGTTCTCGTAGACCAGCGGCAGCGTGACGCCCGCGTGGTATCCCCGGTTGAGCGCCGCCTGCCGCCACGGCTTGAACGACGAGTCCTCCAGAATGTCGTTCACGACCTGTGGCTCGCCGGTCCGCACGGCCCGGCCCGCCGGCCCTCGACCCTCCGGCTCGTCGCCCGCCGTCACCGTGATCTCGTCGAGATAGCCGCTCTCGGCTCCCGCCCACTCTCGGGGCGTTATCTCGTCGGTCACCGAGTCGTGCTCGCCGATCCACGCGAACTCGTAGGGGCCGGACTCCGCCAGCTTCTCGCAGACGACCGCGTCGATCTCCGACCGCGTGGACGCCTGCACGAGCGCCCTGTCGATGCTCCGGATGATGTCGTTGACCCGGTTGAGTCGCTCCAGCGTCTCGTTCTTCGCCTCCAGGGCCCCCTCGCGGTCCTGGAGCTGTCGCTCGCGGTCCGCTCGGTCGAACGCCGCCCGGGCGTTCGCGGCGACCGTCTCCGCGAAGTCGAGGTCGGTCGGCCCGAGCCCGTCGGTCGCGGTCGAGCCCGCGAGGAGCACGCCGTGGTTGCCGAGCGGGAGGACGGCGGCCTCGGTGACGGACGGTCGGTCCGCACCGTCGCCAACGGGGTCGGCCACCCGCCGCGTGTCGCCCTCGACGAACGCCTGCCACCCGGCCTCGCCGACGTCCAGCAGCGACGTCGTTTCCAGCAGGTCGGCCGCGGCGTCCGTCCGCGCCGCCGGCTCGAGGACGCCGTCCCGCTCGTCGTAGAGCGCGATGACGGTGATCGGGAGGTCGAGCGTCCCCTCCGCGGCCGCGACGATGGACTCGCTCATCTCCACCGCAGTCTCCTCGTCCATCAGCTCCCTGGCGAGGGCGTTGAGCGCGGAGAGGCGCTCCTCGCGCTGGCGCCGCTCGAGTTCGTAGCTCACCCACTGGCCCATCAGGCGGTGGAACGTCCGGTCCTCGTCGGAGAACGGTTCGTCCCGGCGTCCGGTCGAGACGAAGAAGAGCGTCCGGTCGGGACCGCCGTCGACCTCGATCCTGGTCCCGAGGTACGTCTCCACGCCGAACTCGTCGTAGCACGCCGCGTCCGCGAACCCGGCCCCCTCGGGGTCGGAGACCTCGACCACCTCGGAGACGCCGTCCGTGGTCCCGCGGTCGGCGAGCACCCGGCAGTACGTCTCCGAGAGGGCGACCCGTGCGCCGGGGACGAGATGCTCGTGTTCGCCGTTGATCGTCTCCACCTCGAACAGGTCCGACTCGGAGTCGACCCGCGCCATCCCGCCGAGGTCGAGGCCGAACCGCTCGCAGCCCAGGTCGAGCACCGCCTGGAGCTTCTCGTCGAAGCCCGCGTCGGTCCGGGACGTGACCTCGTAGAGTTCGCGCTGGTATCGCTCGCGCTGGCGGCGGTCGAGTTCGTAGCTCACCCACTGCCCCATCAGATCCAGGAACGTGCGCTCCTCGTCGGAGAACGCCTCCTCGCAGGGCTCCTGGGAGACGAAGAAGAGCGTCCGGTCGGGGCCGCCGTCGACCTCGACGTAGGTGCCGAGGTACGCCCTGATCCCGAACTCCCCGTACACGTGGATGTCGTCGTACCCGCTCTCGATGGGGTCCGACACGCTCGCGGCCGCCCCGGCGTCGGTGGCCGCGGTGCAGTACGTCTCCGACAGCGGGAGTCCGAGACCCGGCTCGAAGTACTCGTGGTCGTCGCTGACGTACTCGACCTCGAACCGATCCGCCTCGGGGTCGACCCACGCCATCACGCCGAGGTCGAGACCGAACCGCTCGCACCCGAGTTCCAGCACGCCCTCGAGTTTCTCCTCGAAGGAGCGGTCGCCGTCCGCGGTCACCTCGTAGAGTTCGCGCTGGTACCGCTCGCGCTCGACCTGTTCGGTGACGTCGCGCGTCAGCGCCACGTGGGAGGTCGTCCCGTCGGGGCGACGCAGCGGAGCCGCGTGCGTCTCCATGTGTCGGCGCGACCCCTCCAGACCGACGATGTCGAACTCCAAGGTCCCGCTCTCGCCCCGACAGATCCGCTCGTTGAACTCGCGGAACGCCTCGCGGTCCTCCGGGGCGATCAGGTCGTAAACGCACTCGCCGATCACGTCCGACTCCGAGTCGGCCTCCACCATGTCCAGCCCGGCGGGGTTCATCTGGAGCAGGGTGCCGTCGGCGGCGACGGTCTTGA